>NZ_JBVHLU010000319.1:0-1018 GCF_055558835.1 Embleya sp. NPDC025285 | reverse complement strand
TGACGGCGTATTACGGCTTGGTGGAGTTGGGTGGTCTGCGGTCGGGTGAGTCGGTGTTGGTTCATGCCGGTGCGGGTGGGGTGGGGATGGCGGCGGTGCAGATCGCGCGTCATCTGGGTGCCGAGGTGTTCGCGACGGCGAGTGAGGGCAAGTGGGACACGTTGCGGTCGTTGGGTCTGGATGACGCCCATATCGCTTCGTCCCGGACGTTGGGGTTCGAGGAGCGGATTCGTTCGGCGACCGGTGGGCGTGGTGTGGATGTGGTGTTGAACTCTCTCGTGGGTGAGTTCGTGGACGCCTCGTTGCGGTTGGTGGCCGTTGGTGGTCGGTTCGTGGAGATGGGCAAGTCCGATGTGCGGGATGCGGGGGTGGTGCGGTCCGCGTATCCGGGGGTGGTGTCGTATGACGCGTTCGACTTGGTGGAGGCGGCGGGCGCGGATGGGATCGCGGGGTTGTTCGCGGTGTTGATGCCGTTGTTCGGGTCGGGTGTGTTGGTGCCGATCACGGTGCGGTCGTTCGATGTGCGGCGGGCGCCGGAGGCGTTTCGGTTGATGTCGCAGGCGAGGCATGTGGGGAAGGTCGTGTTGCGGATGCCGGTGCCGCTCGATCCGGGCGGGAGCGTTCTGGTCACGGGTGGCACGGGCACGTTGGGTGCTCTGGTGGCCCGTCGTCTGGTTGCGGAACACGGTGTGCGGAGTGTGGTGTTGCTCAGTCGTAGCGGTCCGAACGCAGCGGGTGCGGGGGAGTTGGTGGCCGAGCTCGGCGGTCTGGGTGCCCGGGTCGTTGTCGAGGCGTGTGACGCGGCCGATCGGGAGGCCCTTGCCGGGGCCTTGGCTCGGATACCTGTCACAGCCCCGCTCACCGCGGTCGTTCATGCCACGGGTGTGCTCGACGACGGCCTGATCGAGTCGATGACCCCGGAGCGTCTGGAGCGGGTCCTGCGATCCAAGGTCGACGGCGCGGTCAACCTGCACGAACTCACCGCCGACCACGACCTCTCCGCCTTCGTCCTCTTCTC
>NZ_JBVHLU010000318.1:0-1030 GCF_055558835.1 Embleya sp. NPDC025285 | reverse complement strand
GCCCTGGTGCCGTACGGCACCAGGGCCCCGAAAGAAATCCACACCATCCACCGACACCGACGTGTCGGCCTACCTGTTCCGCATCCGCCCCAACGAGTGGGGGTGCGGGGATCGCAATTGCGTGACCGTAGACCACCTTTCGTACCGGTGTTCTCCACGGATCCCACTCGGCCGAAGTCTCACCGCACCGAGCGGGCGATCCGGATGGCGTTCGCTCCTTCCTCTCCTGTCCTGCGTGTGCAACGTGTACTGCCACCGCGGGTTACGACCGAATTGCAGGTACTGCCGGGTACTGCTCGTCCTGCACGGCGACCCCCGTGGGCCGCCTTCAGTTTCTCCTCGGCCCGACAACCAGCCTCCGGAACCCTTGCCGAACAACGAACGGCCCCGGGACTCTGCTGTCGAACCCTCAACAACGCGCGCCAGTTCGTCTCTGTCGCGCCTCACTGATTCGCTTGGCTACGACAGAAAACATACCCACCGACCTTCCTGATGTCTACTCCCGGCACAATAGATTTTCCGGCATCGCCGAACGCGGAGACGACTCGTTCGTCGCGAATGATCACTCGCTGCTCGGGAACGCCTCCGCGGCGCGATTTCCCGTTCTCGTCGAGGGCGCGACGAACCCTCGGGCACTTCGGCCGCCGCGCTCGACCCGACACATGCCATCCCGTGCCGGGTGGCCGGGGGCTGGTGCAGGCCGGTGACGCCGGCAATCAGGGCGGTGGGCCCGTCGTCACCCGATGTCCGGTGCCGGGGTCCCCGCACGAGCGAGAACCAACGGTCGGTGAATGTGTGACCCGGCCACCAGGCACCGCACGCGGCGGCGTAGTCGCGGGCCCGGGCACCGGCGGCGCGGCGTTCGCCGGTGGCCGACGAGCCCCCGGGGCGGTGGCGGCCGGGAGCGATGCGGCCGTACCCGAGGGGAGCGGACCGCGCCTGTTCGTGTGGAACACGTAGAGGGGGGAGGGGGGGGGCGGGGGGCGGGGCCCAAAAAAAAACTTCACCCCCCCCCCGCTTCCACCTCTTG
>NZ_JBVHLU010000317.1:0-1038 GCF_055558835.1 Embleya sp. NPDC025285 | reverse complement strand
GCCTCGTTGGTTTCCTTCGTCCGATATCCACTGTTGACCTGGTAGGGCTCTTTGAAGCCATAGGCAAGCTCCAGCCATCCCTGTTGACCCCGGAGGAGGTTGAGCAGCCGCAAATCGATCTCCGTAGCCTTGCCTGCACGGACATCTCGCAGCATGTGGCAGGCCTCGCGGTATCCAGCCAAATCGAGGTGGCCATCTCGCCAGTAGCAGATCTGCTTGTGCTCGCCGGTAGATGGCCGATAGAGGTTCAACACCCGAGGCTTTGCCCAGAATGCCGCTGCGTCCGCCTGGTTCGCGTAATTGGCAGGCAGCAGCAAGCCGGTTGAAGCGAGCAACGGAAGCGATCAGTCAACGGCTTGCTGAGCTCCAAGGCCCGATCAGGGAACTCGCGGCGGCTTGCCGGCAGACGGTGCTATTCAACCGAGCTCAAGTCGAGTTCCAGTCGACCAAAACCGACATCGAGCTGCGGCCGATGGAGGGAGGTAGCCTCTTCGCCGTTTGGTATCTGCTGATGGATCGCATTGCACGGTCTCCGACCAAGTTCCACATGCGGAGCTCGGTGAGGATCCTGCTTCCACTTGTCGCGGATTTTCTGCCGGAGGACCCGAATGCCTGATTGTGAGCGAGTGCTTCGAGATCTGGAGCTTGACCTTGCGGAAACGGTTGAGCGCCGAGCGTTCATTCGCGGGCGGCATGCCGGCGAAGACCGAGCGAGGTGGCAGGTCCTGATCTGCGTTGTTGTTGGCGTGATCCTGTATGTCGGATGGCGTATTCTTTCGAGCTAATGAGGAGTTCCTGAACAATGGAAAGACAGCTCAATGTGCCTCCGCACTCGATTGAGGCCGAACAAGGCGTCCTTGGTGGTCTGCTGCTGGATAACAAGGCCTGGGATCTGGTCGCGGATAAAGTCCACCCGGAGGATTTTTACCGGAACGATCATCGCCAGATCTTCGAAGCGATTTTGGAGTTGGCGGACCGTAGCGAACCGTTCGACATCGTGACGGTGTGTGAGGTGTTGGAAGGGCGGTCTGGCTGGGG
>NZ_JBVHLU010000316.1:0-1045 GCF_055558835.1 Embleya sp. NPDC025285 | reverse complement strand
CTGGGCAGCCGACTCGACCACGTCCCCCGCGAATTGTCCGGCGGCGAACGCCAACGCGTCGCCATCGCCCGCGCACTGGTCGCCCGCCCCGCACTGGTCCTCGCCGACGAACCCACCGGCGCACTCGACTCACGCTCCGGGACGACGGTGATGCAACTCCTGCACGAACTCCACACCGACGGCACCACCATCGTCGTCATCACCCACGACCCCGGGATCGCCCGATCGCTGCCCCGCCGGGTCGAGATCCTCGACGGCCGCATCCACGCGGACAGCGGAGCGACGAACACGCTGCCGGTGGGGGTGCCCGGATGAGGAGGACCGGCCAGGACACCGTCACCACCCGACCGACGCCGGTGCCGCTGCCCGACACAGCGCGGCTGGGACCCTTCGACGTGGTGCGCGTCGGCCTGCTCGGCGTACGCGGCCGGCCGATGCGCGCCGTCCTGTCCGGCCTGGGCATCGCCATCGGGATCGCCGCCATGGTCGCCGTCCTGGGCATCGGCACCGCCAGCCAGGCCCGACTCATGGACCAGATCCGAAGCCTGGGCACCAACATGCTCTCCGCCGGACCCGGCGACTCCATGTTCGGCGGCAAGGTCCCCCTGCCCGAGAACGCCGTCGACATGGTCCGCCGCATCGGCCCCGTCACCTCCGCAAGCGCCACCGCCCAACTCGACCGCCACAGCGTCCGACGCACCGACCGCATCGACCCCCGCGAAACCAAGGGCATCACCGTCGCCGCCACCCGCGAGGACCTCCTCGACACCATCGGCGGACGGGTCGGCAGGGGGCAGTGGTTCAACGCCGCCACCTCCCGCTACCCCACCGTCGTCCTCGGCGCACGAGCCGCCGAACTCCTCGGCGTCGACGGACCCGACCGGCAAGTGTGGATCGGCCACCGATGGTTCACCGTCATCGGCATCCTGGACCCCATACCCCTGGCACCCGAGGTGGACCGCACCGCGCTGGTCGGCTGGCAGGCCGCCCGCGACCTCCTCGACTTCGACGGACACCCCACCCGCATCTACGAACGCTCCACCGA
>NZ_JBVHLU010000315.1:0-1059 GCF_055558835.1 Embleya sp. NPDC025285 | reverse complement strand
CATATTTAGCGACTGACACACCGCCTTCGCGAGCAAGCCCGCTCCCACATTGGACTCTTTGTGGCTGTTACACCTCGCTGGTCTGTGCCCTGCCGTGCACTGCCGCTTTCTTCGGTACTTCCTCCAGCAACGGAATCTCCTTGCCCTCGGCATCAAACAACTTGCCGCCGCTGAAGTAATCCCCGTCCCGCAACGCCGCCACATCCTGGAAGCACAGGCTGCGCTCAGTCCCCGCAACAAACACCGACTGCTGGTCCGAGTTGCCGGTGGTGAAGTGGTTGAACGCCAGGTTCAACAGGATCGCCATGATCGCCGACGAACTGATCCCTGAATGGAAAATGGTCGCGAACCAGCTCGGGAAGTGGTCATAGAAACTCGGTGCCGCAATCGGGATCATGCCAAAACCGATGGAAGTGGCGACGATGATCAGGTTCATGTTGTTGCGGTAATCAACCTTGGACAAGGTCCGGATACCACTGGCAGCCACGGTGCCGAACAGCACGATCCCGGCACCGCCCAGCACTGAAGTCGGCACTGCCGCAATCACCCGACCCATGAACGGCAGCAGGCCGAGGATCACCAGGAATATCCCGCCGGTGGCAACCACGTAGCGGCTCTTGACCCCGGTCACCGCCACCAGCCCGACGTTCTGGGCGAACGCGCTCTGGGTGAACGAACCGAAGATCGGCGCAAACATGCTCGACAGCATATCCGCGCGCAGTCCATTACCGAGGCGTTTGGAGTCGACTTTGGTGTCGATGATTTCACCCACTGCGAGAATGTCCGCCGAGGTTTCCACCAGGGTCACCATGACCACGATGCACATGGAAATGATCGCCGCCAAATGAAAGGTTGGCATGCCGAAATGAAAGGGCGTGGGAAAGCCGAACATCGGGCCCTGGGTCACGCTGGAAAAGTCAGCCATGCCGAGGAATACCGCGATCACCGTACCGATCACCATCGCCAGCAGGATCGACAGCCGCGAGATGGTCGCGCTGCCGATCTTGCTCAGCAGCAACACCAGCACCAGGGTCAACGCCGCCAGGCCGATGTTCGGCA
>NZ_JBVHLU010000314.1:0-1067 GCF_055558835.1 Embleya sp. NPDC025285 | reverse complement strand
GGGGGGTGGTAGGTGAGGGTGCTCGCGATTGTGTGGAACTCGTCGAGGATGGGGTCCATGTGGGGTGAGTGGAATGCGTGGCTGACCTTGAGTTCTTTGGTTTTGTGGCCTGCCGCGCGGGCCTGTCCGGCGATGTGCAGGCAGAGTTCGCGGTCGCCGGAGATGACGGTGGCGTGGGGTGCGTTGTGGGCGGCGATGGAGACGAGGTTTTGGTGTCCGTCGAGGAGTTCGGCCAGTTCGGTGGGGGCGGTGTTGATGGCGATCATGGTGCCGCCGGTGGGTGCGGTTTGCATGAGGCGGGCGCGTGTGGTGACGAGGGTGGCGGCGTCGGGGAGGGTGAGGACTCCGGCGAGGTGGGCGGCGGTGAGTTCGCCGATGGAGTGGCCGATGAGGTAGTCGGGGGTGATGCCGTGGTGGGTGAGGAGGTGATGGAGGGCGATGTGCAGGGCGAAGAGTGCGGGTTGGGTGTAGCGGGTCTGGCTGAGGAGTTCGGGGTGTTGGTCGATCACGTCGCGCAGTGGCGTGTCCAGGTGCGGATCGAGGTGGGCGCAGGCGTTCTCGAAGGCATCGGCGAACACCGGGTGGGCCAATCGCAGTTGCCCACCCATGCCGGGTCGTTGGCTGCCCTGCCCGGTGTACATGAACGCGACGCGACCGGCCGCGGGTGTGTGGTGGTGGCGGAGCGTCGTGGTGCTCACCTGGCCCTGGGCCAGCGCGGTGAGGCCGAGCAGGAAGTCCTCGCGCTTGTCGGCGACGACGGCCGCGCGGTGGTCGAACGTGGTCCGCCGGGTGGCGAGTGTGTGCGCGACGGCGATCGGATCGAGCTCGGGATGTGTGTCGATGTGCGCGTGCAGGCGCTGCGCCTGGTCCCGGAGCGCTTGCGGGTTACGGGCGGAGAGAAGCCATGGGACGGGGCGGGCGTCGCCGGTCCCGGTGGTCGGATCGGCCGCCGACACCGCGTCGGGTTCGACGGTGGGTGCCTGCTCGATGATGAGGTGGGCGTTGGTGCCGCTGATGCCGAAGGAGGAGATGCCGGCGCGGCGCGGGTGGTCGGTCTCGGGCCAGGG
>NZ_JBVHLU010000313.1:0-1075 GCF_055558835.1 Embleya sp. NPDC025285 | reverse complement strand
CTTCAGCTCGGCCGAGTTCAGAGGAGCGATACCCTGGTGAATGGCGTTACGGAGAGCGACCACTAGTTCCAGGTGGCTGTAACTATCCGCAGCTCCGCCGAAGGCTTGATGCACGGCGCGAAATAGATCCGCGTTATCACGAGTGATCGAATCCAGGTCTCCCAGATCAACAGGGCGGGAGCTGTCCTGGATCGGCACATAACCGGTTCCGTCGACGTTGAGGTAGGCGACGGAAAACTCTTTGCCATGCGCGGTCACCGACTGAGCCTGGACCACTTTGCGGCCGAGGCCGTTCGCCTCGAACGCGATATCGTCCAGCTCAACATAGTGGCCGGCGGGGAACTGAACGGCCGACTGGATGACGACCTGCGGATAGGTGAATTGGGTATTCAGAGCAACAGTCATGGCGATACCTCTATCTGAATTGGCAAATGTTATTTTCTGTTATTATTGCGTATTGTCAACGGACTTTCAGGCTATTCCCGCCCTCTTCCAGCTCGTTGCTCATACGCTGAACTCCCGCCAACATTTGCGCCTCGGACAGCAGCGAATTCGCAAACTGGTCTTCCTGCAGCTCAACCAGGCCGTCACGCATTTCTCTACGCAGTTCACGACTGACCTGAGCGGCCGCCCCGGTTTGCACCCGAGAAAGGCGCTCCAGGGTTTCGTTGATAGCATTCAGTCCACCGGCCACCTTGTGCGCCAGGGCGTTCAGGCTGGGATCCCGAGCACGCAGTTCACGGATGCTCTCGGCGCCGGCGTTCAGCTCGTTCACCGCCCGCCCATGGACCAGGTAGTCCTGCACCTGCTGCAAATGGCGCCGGATCTCCAGGTGGTAGAAGTTCTTCGCCGACTCGACATAGAGCGGCAAACTGAAGCCTTGGCCGTTGGCCGCCCGATTGCGGTATTCCAGATTCAGTCGCTCGGCGAAAAAATCCTGCCGCTCTTGCTTCGCAATGGCTGCGGGCAGGCCCGCGACTTCCTGGCGTCTCATCATCTGTTCCAGCTGCTCCCGGTACAGGTAAATCACGTCGGCAGCGATGCTGTCTTGGATCCGCACCAACACGTTGCGGTC
>NZ_JBVHLU010000312.1:0-1089 GCF_055558835.1 Embleya sp. NPDC025285 | reverse complement strand
CGCCTCCTGGCTCGGCTCTACCCTGGTGGTAGCGTTGCGCGGGAAATCGAGGCGCGGAAGAAGAAGGTCGAGATCAGCGGCCTGATTGGCCAGGATCGGGACGATGGAGTAATTGATGGGCTGGTCGCCGAGTTGCTCGATATCTACCAACAGCAGCGGTCGGAGGCACTACGCGCATGATCAAGCGGATCAACTGCTCGGTCGTTTTCCTTCTGATGGTGGCGACCGCTTTCCCCGCGTGCGCGGGGATCTTCAACATCGGAACTTCGGGAGGCGCTTCGAACGAGAGCAGTTCGAGCAATGTGGTTGTTCGCCCTGATGCTGGCCCGGGGAGAGCATCGACACCGATTGTCCCTGTGGAAAGTGCATCGCCGCAACGGGTACCGGTGGAAAGCCCCCCCGTCTATCAGCCCTATACGCCGCCGGCTGCGTCGGTGTTGCCTGCCCCGATATCGGACGATGCAGAAGTTCGGCGCTACGACCGCTACCCAAACGAAAGCGATGTCGACTACATCGCTCGTATGAAGCAGGTCTACAAAACGTCTGCAGCAGAACTAGAGCGTGTCGGTGCTGAACACATGTTGCGCATGCAGCAGTTGGCGCCTCATTGAGCTCTTGTCGATGAGGGGCGGTTGAGGCCAGCTTCGCGATTATCTGGAGCGAGCCTCACCTGGTAGTGATCAGATAGTTGAGAGAGGTCGAGCGACCAGCTGTACGCGGAGCGGATCTCGTGGATCGCGAAGGCTCGCTTGACCAGCTGTAGGGCTTGGCCGGGGCTGATGGAGTTCACATGGCACAGCCACTCGATGGCTTTGTGGGTTTCGCTGCGCTCGATGGCGAGACCGATATGCTTTACCTGGTGGCACCTCGGGCAGAGCGCTATCAATCGATCCAGGCGCTGGATGAGCCGGTGGTCATCGTAGTGCCAGATTTCATGGCACTCGACAGGATGGTGCGGGCCTCGGTTAGAGCAGATCTCGCAACGGTAGTTGGCAGCCTTGAAGCAGATGCTTTTCAGCCGACTCCAAGTGGCTTCGCTGACGTTTGAACGGACGTTGCTGTACCAGCAGGATCTAGGAACAAGCTCGA
>NZ_JBVHLU010000311.1:0-1099 GCF_055558835.1 Embleya sp. NPDC025285 | reverse complement strand
CTCAAGGACGACCAGGACATCGGCGTCCGCGCGCCCCAGCCGACCGTCGACACGCTCACCCAGCTGATCGAGCACGTCGACCGCACCCACGTCCGTGTGCGGTTCACCGTCGAGGGGGCCCGTCGCGACCTGCCCGCCGACGCGGATCTGGCCGCGTACCGCATAGTTCAGGAAGCCCTCACCAACACGGTCAAGCACGCCGGCGCCTCCACGGCGGAGGTACGGCTGAGTTGGACCGGCGACGAACTGGAGATCACGGTGACCGACGACGGCAGGGGCGACGAAGCCAATCCCGCGGGTTGGCGGCGCGGCGGCGACGGCCTGATCGGCATTCGCGAACGCGCGCTCGCCTGTGGCGGAACGGCCGAGGCCGGTCCGCTGCCCGCAGGCGGGTTCCGCGTACGCGCGCGTCTGCCCTACACCTCGGCCGCGGCGGTGGCCTCGTGATCAAGGTGGTGGTGGCCGACGATCAGGAACTGGTCCGCAGCGGCTTCGCGATGATTCTGGACGCGCAGCCCGACATCGAGGTGGTGGGCGAGGCGGGAGACGGCGCCGCCGCCGTCGCCGCCGTCCGTGAACACGCTGCCGACGTGGTCCTTCTCGACATCCGCATGCCCGGTCTGGACGGCATAGAGGCCGCGAAGATCGTGTGCGCCGAGACCTCGGCCCGCGCGATCATGCTGACCACGTTCGACCGGGACGACTACGTCTACGACGCCCTCTATGCCGGGGCAAGCGGCTTCCTGCTCAAGGACGTTCGGCGTGACGACCTCGTACACGCGGTCCGGGTGGTCGCGGCCGGGGAGTCGTTGCTGGCTCCCACCGTCACCCGCCGCCTCATTTCCGACATCACCCGCAACCGCCCGCGTGCCGGCACCACCGCCTCCGCGCGCCTGGCCGTCCTGACCGGCCGCGAACGCGAGACCCTGCGCCTGCTCGGCCGCGGCCTGTCGAACGCGGAGATCGCCGCCGCGATGGTGGTCAGCGAGCACACCGTCAAGACACACGTGAGCAACGTGCTGTCCAAGCTCGGCCTCCGCGACCGGACCCAGGCCGTCATCGCCGCGTACGAGACCCGCCTGATCGAACCCTCCTGACC
>NZ_JBVHLU010000310.1:0-1157 GCF_055558835.1 Embleya sp. NPDC025285 | reverse complement strand
GAGGCGTTGACCGAGGACCGGTTGCACAGTGTGCTGCGCGCCAAGGTCGACGGCGCGGTGAACCTGCACGAACTGACCCGCGATCTCGACCTCTCTGCCTTCGTCCTCTTCTCCTCCGCCGCGAGTGTGTTCGGCAACAGCGGTCAGGCCAACTACGCGGCGGCGAACGCATTCCTCGACGCCCTGGCGGAGCACCGCCACGCGTCCGGCAGGCCCTCGATCTCCGTGGGCTGGGGCCCATGGGCGCAGTCCAGTGGCCTGACCCGTGCCACGGAGAACAGCGTGGCGTCCGGTGCCCTTCGGCGCGGGGTCCGGGCGCTCACGAACGAGGAGGGGCTCGCCCTCTTCGACGCCGCGCTGCGCTCCGATGCGGCACACCTTCTCCCAATCCTGTTGGACCCGGCGGCACTACGGACCCGGGCGGCCTCGGGTGTGCTGCCGGACGTGCTGCGCAACCTGGTGCGCACGACAAGCCGGCGGATCGCGGCGGGCGCGGCGGACTCCGGCGGATCCGCACTCGCGTCGCGCCTGGCGGTGCTCGACGAGGAGGCGCGCGAGGTCGAGATCCTCAACCTGGTCAGGACGAACGTCTCACTCGTGTTGGGTCACGAGTCGGGGGAGGCGGTGGGCGCGGGCCGGGCGTTCAAGGATCTCGGGTTCGATTCGATGTTGGCGGTGGATCTGCGGAACCGGTTGAGTGCGGTGACGGGTCTGCGGTTGCCGGCGACGTTGGTCTTCGACCATCCGACTCCGGCGGCGATCGCCGGCTTCGTGCGGGGGGAGTTGCTCGGTTCCGACGCTGTCGTCGTGAGCCCGTCGTCCGTTACGGCGGCGGTCGACGGTGATCCCGTGGTGATCGTGGGGATGGCATGCCGTTACCCGGGCGGGGTTGCCTCGCCGGAAGACCTGTGGGACCTCGTCGCATCGGGACGGGACGCGATCTCCGGGTTCCCCGACGACCGGGGCTGGGACCTGGAGAATCTGTACGACCCCGACCCCGCGGCCTCGGGGAAGAGCTACGCCTCCGAGGGTGGATTCCTCTACGACGCAGGGCAGTTCGATGCCGGGTTCTTCGGGATCTCGCCGCGTGAGGCGTTGGCGATGGATCCGCAGCAGCGGTTGCTTCTGGAGACGTCGTGGGAGGCGTTCGAGCGGGC
>NZ_JBVHLU010000309.1:0-1243 GCF_055558835.1 Embleya sp. NPDC025285 | reverse complement strand
GGAATACGCCTCCGAGAAGATGGCCGCCCTGACACTGCGCGAGCTGGAACGCTGGCTCGCATTGGCGGTTGGCACCTATCACGGCTCCGTGCACAACGGCCTGCTCCAACCGCCGGCCGCACGCTGGGCCGAAGCTGTCGCGCGTACCGGCGTTCCAACCGTCATCACTCGCACCACGGCTTTTCTGGTCGATTTCCTGCCCGTCCTCCGCCGCACCCTGACCCGCACTGGCTTCGTCATCGACCACATCCACTACTACGCCGATGCGCTCAAGCCGTGGATAGCTCGGCGCGACCGCCTGCCTGCGTTCCTGATCCGGCGCGACCCACGCGACATCAGCCGCATTTGGGTGCTGGAGCCGGAGGGGCAGCACTATCTGGAAATTCCATACCGTACCTTGTCGCACCCGGCTGTCACCCTCTGGGAACAACGGCAGGCGCTGGCGAAATTGCGGCAGCAAGGGCGCGAACAGGTGGATGAGTCGGCGCTGTTCCGCATGATCGGGCAGATGCGCGAAATCGTGACCACTGCGCAGAAAGCCACGCGCAAGGCGCGGCGCGACGCGGATCGACGCCAGCATCTCAAGTCAACGGAACAACCTGTCAAAACCACGCCACCAGCGGACACGGACATGGCAGACCCGCAGGCGGACAACCAGCCACCTGCCAAACCGTTCGACCAGATTGAGGAGTGGTAGCCGTGGACGAATATCCCATCATCGACCTGTCCCACCTGCTGCCGGCGGCCCAGGGCTTGGCCCGTCTCCCGGCGGACGAGCGCATCCATCGCCTTCGCGCCGACCGCTGGATCGGCTATCCGCGAGCAGTCGAGGCGTTGAACCGGCTGGAAGCCCTGTATACGTGGCCAAACAAACAACGCATGCCCAACCTGCTGTTGGTCGGTCCAACCAACAACGGCAAGTCGATGATCGTCGAGAAGTTCCGCCGCGCCCACCCGGCCAGCTCCGACGCCGACCAGGAGCACATCCCGGTATTGGTCGTGCAGATGCCGTCCGAGCCATCGGTGATCCGCTTCTACGTCGCGCTGCTCGCGGCGATGGGAGCACCATTGCGACCGCGCCCACGGCTGCCGGAAATAGAGCAACTGGCGCTGACACTGCTGCGCAAGCTCGGTGTGCGTTTGCTGGTGATCGACGAGCTGCACAACGTCCTGGCCGGCAACAGCGTCAACCGCCGGGAATTCCTCAACCTGCTGCGCTTCCTCGGCAACGAATTGCGCATCC
>NZ_JBVHLU010000308.1:0-1254 GCF_055558835.1 Embleya sp. NPDC025285 | reverse complement strand
CGGATCATGATCAGGTGGTCTACCCTGCTGACCTTGAGCCCGGACATCATGCGGGGTGGCTGCAGGCCCCCAAATGGCGGGTTGCTTAAAACGACATCGAAGTCCCCGCCACCATTAAGCGAGCGGAAGTCGAAGGATGTGGCATCGCCATGCTGGAGGTTCGCCTCCGACCGGTCTCTCCGGATCGCATCAAGGCGCCGAGCGTCGAGCTCGACGCCGGCCAAGGCGGCGTCCTTGACGGTGCATACCAGCGAGCCGTTGCCAATCGTCGGCTCCAGAACAGAACGCCCCTTGAAGCCGCCAACGATTTGCTGGACAGCAACACTCAATGGAAGCGGCGTCGAATACTGCTGCAGAGCAACGGATTCGGAGGTACGTGCAGCCAGCGGCGGTTGCCCTTCGTGCAGCTTGATGGCCAGACTGTAGGCAGCTTTAGGCGTCATCCCAGGTTGTTTGCGAATGTGCCGAACCAGCGCGGCCTCGATTGCCTCCTGTACCTCTCTTGCCCGAGGAGAAGAGAGAACAGCCCCCTCAGGGATCTCCGTCACGATACTGCTGAAGCGCTTCAGATCGTCGAACCGCAGGACCTTGCCGCCGGCAATCTCCCTCACCAAGCCATCGGCGCATAAAGCCAGGTCCTCCGCAGTTGCCCCATACAGGAATGTGGCACCGCGGCTGTCGGCCTCCCGAATGATCTGTTGGGCTGGCCCCTGAATGAAGCGTCCATCCTCACCCAGGAAGACCATCTGGCCACGGTAATTCATGCCAAGCGGCCGGGCTGACATCACCGCGTTGTTGACGGTGACCGTTACCGGAAGAACCTCGTCGGGCCGGTCTTCGCTTTCGTTCCCTACGGACTGTTCGCGGCCTTGCGCCGGAACCTGCGGGGGGATGCTGATTGCCGGGGCAGAGACCTTGGGAGTGGACACAGTCGCACTAGCTGGTGAAACCGGGCGCTCCGGCATGATGCGAGTCACCCAGTTCATCGGCACCTTCACCGGATGGGCTTTGGGAAAAGCTTTCTGGATCTGCTGCAGGCTGAAGCGCAGGTCATCGCGAACCAGGAACCCCGACCGACTGCGATAGAAGCCCAGCTCGCCCAACACCTGGAGCTGGCCGTTGGTGAGATCCTGGTTCGCTACCAACACGAGGCGCTTGGTACCCGAAGGGAACTTGACTGCCACCAAGCGCGTTTCCGGATCATCTGTGTTGAGCTGGATCCAGTTGACGAGGTTCTTGGTTTGAGTGGGGGTG
>NZ_JBVHLU010000307.1:0-1258 GCF_055558835.1 Embleya sp. NPDC025285 | reverse complement strand
GCGTTATTGACCACCACATCCAGGTGGCCAAAATGTTTCACCGCAGCGTCAACCGCTTCCAGCACCTGCTGGTTGTGGGTGACATCCAGCGCGACGGGATAAACCGCATCACCGTATTCGGCCACCAGGTCATCCAGTTGCTTGGGATTGCGCGCGGTGGCAACCACACGATCACCGGCGCGCAGCGCGGCGACGGTAATCGAGCGGCCGAGGCCGCGGGAACTGCCGGTGATAAACCATATTCTGGACATTCGGACACCTCTTCGTTTGAGACTGTGGGAGCAACCTGTGAACGAATGATGGTGGACGGGCGCTTCTCATACACTAGCAAGAGGGCGCCAAGTGACTTGCGAATCACGCCATTTATTCGGCAGCCAATCGCGCCGACAGACTCTCAATAAACACCGCCTCCGCCCGGCTCATTTTCTGCTCACGGTTCCACAGCAGGTGGATATCCACGTCAGTAATCCCTTCGTCCGGCGGCAAGCGCCAGAGCAGTCCATTCTTCACATCCTCGGCCACCACATGAATCGGCAGGCAGCCCAGGCCAAACCCGGCAATCACCAAGCGCCGCACTTCCTCCAGGCTGGAGGAGGACGCCACGATGCGCCCGCTGAAGCCCTGCTGGTCACGAAAGATCGTCAACGGCGAGAGCATCCCGCCGATCTGGTCGCTGGTGAAACTCACGAAGTTCTCCGACTGCAAATCTCCCTCCGCCAGCCCGGTGCGTCCGAACAACGGGTGATGCCGCCCGCAAAAAAACGCATAACGCTGACGAAGGAACAGATGCTGCTCCAGCCGTGGCTGCGGCCGTCGATTAAGGCTTAGGCCCAACGTCGCGGTTTTCTCCAGCAGGGCAGCAACGATGTCAGAGCTGCGCATCACCTCAACGTCCAGGTCGACCCTGGGATGCTGGCGATGGAAGTCCGCCAGAAACTCATCAAAGGTGTCCGAGTTGATCCGGCTGATCATCAGCAATCGCACTTTGCCGAGCACCTCGTCGCCAGGCTTTTGCAGGGCGTTGCTCATCTGTGAGACCTGGCCATACATCTCGCCGGCGATCGCGAAGATTTGCTCGCCAGCTTCGGTCAGCACGAAACGTGGCCCGCGACGAGCGATCAGTTGGCAGTCGAGCTGCTCTTCCAGACGCTTGAGCGCCTGGCTGATGGCCGGTTGGGTCAGGTGCAGGCGCGCGGCGGCGCGGCTGATGCTCAATTCCTGGCCGATCACCCGGAAGGTGCGCAGCAGGTTCCAGTCC
>NZ_JBVHLU010000306.1:0-1260 GCF_055558835.1 Embleya sp. NPDC025285 | reverse complement strand
GCCGACCGCATCCCCGAACTCTACGAACCCTTCCGCCGCTTCCGCCCCAACCGCACGGGCTCCGCCAAGGGCTCCGGCCTGGGCCTGTCCATAGTGCAAGCCATAGTCCACGCCCACGCAGCCCGAATAACCACCACCGCCAACCACCACGGCGGCCTCACCATAGCCATAACCCTCCCCCGAACCCCCCACCCCCCAAGACCCACGCCACCAACCCTCTCCCCCCACCCGACCCCCGAACGAGCACAGACAACCTCAACGACGGCAACTCTTTGAGCCCGGCGAGCAATGCTCCCAACGGGGATACTTGAACGGTTGGCTAGGCTTCAGCCCGGCCGGCGCATGAGGCCACGGGGTCCACTGCTCGGGATTCTCGGCACGGCGGGGATGGTCATCGCGGGGTTGTTCACGGCGAGGGCGACGAAGGCCGCGGCGGCGGAGGCGACTCGTGCCGCGGCTCAGGCCCAGGCGGAGCCCGAGCAGCGGCGCGTGGATCTGGAGGCGTTCCGGGCGATCCGCGCGGAGCAGGCCATGGAGATAGACGAGATGCGGGCGGAGGCTCGGAGTATGCGGTCGCTGCTGCGTGCGCTGGCTCGGGCCTACGAGGGTCTGTATCGGTGGGCGCGTGATCCGGTGGGGCCACCGCCGGAGCCTGAGGACAGGGTCAAGGAGTATCTCCGAACCGGAGTGTGAGTCCGACCTGCGTAAAGAGCCCCCGCTGCTGCCCTTCGTGGGCAGCGGCGGGGGCTTTCGCGCATTTGGTAGGGCTCATCCCCAGTCACTTTTGCGATCTGCTATCTCGATGTCAGGAACCTGTCGACGACGCGAGGCCAGGTTCACGACATCCGCTCGTGGTGCCTGCGCCGTGGCAACCGACGAAGCTGCCCCGACCTCTGGAACGAGGGAACGCAAGAGGACGAGGTTGAGACCCAGTTCTTCTGACGCCTGCCTCGACGACGCCCCGCTCTTGCCAAAGCGCCGGGTCATCATCGTCCGCATCAAAAGTGGTTGCTCCGGATGAACAATTACCGGCTCGTTGAGCCTCCAACCCCTGTTCGCAATCTGCTTGAACAGGCTCTGGGTGCGTTCCTTGTCGATGATTTCGAGGTGGCGCGACCGCATGATGAGGGCTTGCATGGACACTCCCCAACGAGCTTTCAGTTCTCCTACTGAGGTTTCCGAGTCCGATTGACGGTGTGTCAAATGAGGGCATACCCGTTGTATGGGGAGCTTGGGGATGACCCCGGTGGAGCGGGAGCG
>NZ_JBVHLU010000305.1:0-1277 GCF_055558835.1 Embleya sp. NPDC025285 | reverse complement strand
TGAGGTGCCCTTGATCTTCCGGACAGCGACCCGCGTAGGGTTGCAGGTAACCGGAAAGAGAAAGCACGTGCCGCCAAGATATACACAGCAGTTCAAGGACGAGGCCGTCCGTATGGTGTTGGACGGTCCCCGACCGATCACCCAGGTCGCACGCGAGTTGGGAATCCACGACACGACACTCGGGACCTGGGTGACGCGTTATCGCAGATCGATGGCGGGGCCGGAATCTGCGCCCCGGAACCCCGACACTTCGACGGAGCGTGAACGGCAACTGGAGCGCGAGGTTCGGAAACTCCGTGAAGAGAATGCGTTCCTCCTAAAAGCCAGCGCCTACTTCGCCCGCGACCATCGGTGAGTTCCCGCTACGAACTCGTCGACGCGGAGAAGGCGAATTTCCGTGTAGCCGAAATGTGCCGATGGCTCGACATCTCCCGATCCGGATACTACGAATGGCGAATCCGTCCGGAATCCGCAACCGCACGTCGACGGGAACGCCTCAAGGCGGCGATCAAGGAGATCTTCACGGCGAATCACGAGACCTACGGATATCGACGCGTCCACGCCGTCCTGGCGCGCTCCGGCGAGACCGCGTCCCCGGAACTCGTCCGCGCGTTGATGCGTGACCTGGGGCTCGTGCCCTGTCAGCCCCGGCCGTGGCGGGTCGTCACGACCCGAGCCGACGGCGCGCATCCGCGCATCCCCGACCTGGTCCGCCGCGACTTCGCCGCGGGCCGGCCGGGCGTCAAACTCGTCGGTGACGTCACCTACATTCCGACCTGGGAGGGATTCCTCTATCTCGCCACGGTCATCGACTGCCACAGCAAGGCGGTCGTCGGCTGGGCGATGGCGGACCATTTCAAGACCTCGCTGGTCACCGCGGCACTCGACATGGCCCGCGGACGGATCGACATCGAGAAGGGCGCGATATTTCACTCGGACCGCGGCAGCAACTACACTTCTGGGGAATTCGCCCGCGTGCTGAGTCGTCACAACATTCGCCAGTCGGTCGGACGCACCGGAGTGTGCTGGGACAATTCGATGGCGGAATCCTTCTTCGGTGCCCTGAAGAACGAATGGCTGAACCGCTACGTCTTCACGGACCACGCGAAGGCACGCCGCGAGGTTGTCAGATACATCGAAGGGTTCTATAATCGCCGACGACTCCACTCACGCCTGGGATATCGCACGCCGCTGGAAGTCCTGAACGAGCACAAGCAACTCGGGCTGGCGGCGTAAACAACAGAAGTCAACGTGTCCGGAAAACACGGGGCACCTCA
>NZ_JBVHLU010000304.1:0-1278 GCF_055558835.1 Embleya sp. NPDC025285 | reverse complement strand
TGAGGTGCCCTTGATCTTCCGGACAGTGACCCGCGTAGGGTTGCAGTGAACCGGAAAGAGAAAGCACGTGCCGCCAAGATATACGCAGCAGTTCAAGGACGAGGCCGTTCGCATGGTGTTGGACGGTCCTCGACCGATCACGCATGTCGCACGCGAGTTGGGAATTCACGACACCACGCTCGGGAACTGGGTGTCGCAGTACCGCAGGTCGATGGCGGGACCGGGATCGAAGCCTCGGGATCGGGAGGCTCCGACGGAGCGTGAACGGCAACTGGAGCGCGAGAATCGGAAACTCCGCGAGGAGAACGCATTTTTGGTAAAAGCCGCCTCCTTCTTCGCCCGCGACCATCGGTGAGTTCCCGCTATGAACTCGTCGACGCGGAGAAGGCAAACTTTCGTGTCGCCGACATGTGCCGATGGCTCGATGTCTCCCGATCCGGATACTACGAATGGCGAATCCGCCCGGAATCCGCGACCACACAACGGCGCGACCGGCTGAAGGCGGCGATCAAGAAGATCTTCACGGCGAATCACGAGACCTACGGATATCGGCGCGTCCACGCAGTCCTGGCCCGTTCCGGCGAGGCGGCCTCCCCCGAACTCGTCCGCGCGTTGATGCGCGACCTGGGGCTCGTCCCCTGCCAGCCCCGGCCGTGGCGCGTCGTGACGACCCGCGCCGACGGCGCGCACCCGCGCATCCCCGACCTGGTCCGCCGCGACTTCACCGCGGACCGGCCGGGCGTCAAACTCGTCGGGGACGTCACCTACATTCCGACCTGGGAGGGATTCCTCTATCTCGCCACAGTCATCGACTGCCACAGCAAAGCGGTCGTCGGATGGTCGATGGCCGACCATTTCAAGACCTCACTGGTCACCGCCGCACTCGACATGGCTCGTGGACGCATCGACATCGAGAAGGACGCGATATTCCACTCGGATCGCGGCAGCAACTACACTTCCGAGGAATTCGCCCGGGTTTTGAGTCACCATGGTATCCGACAGTCGGTCGGCCGCACCGGAGTGTGTTGGGACAATTCGATGGCGGAATCCTTCTTTGGCGCGCTGAAGAACGAATGGCTGAACCGCTACGTCTTCACGGACCACGCGAAAGCGCGCCGTGAGGTTGTCAGATACATCGAAGGGTTCTATAATCGCCGACGGATCCACTCGCGTCTGGGATATCGCACGCCACTGGAAGTCCTGAACGAGCACAAGCAACTCGGACTGGCGGCGTAAACGACAGAAGCCAACGTGTCCGGAAAACGCGGGGCCCCTCAG
>NZ_JBVHLU010000303.1:0-1284 GCF_055558835.1 Embleya sp. NPDC025285 | reverse complement strand
GTGAGGCTTCCCCCGGAACATGGACACGGGGTTTCATGCGGCCAGTGAAAGCGTATCGGTCTCGCTCGCGCGTTCCTCGAACGCGGCGGGGCTGAGGTAGCCGAGGGTGCTGTGGCGTCGGCGGTGGTTGTAGAAGGCGATCCAGCCGAACACGGCCAGCCTGGCCTGACGCCCCGTCAACCAACTTGTCCCGTACAGGACTTCGCGCTTCAGGCTGCCGAAGAACGACTCGGCGGCCGCGTTGTCGTAACTCGATCCGATCTTCCCCATCGAGCGCGCGATACCGTGGCGAACGCACGCCTTGGCGAACTCGGCGGAGGTGTATTGACTCCCGCGATCCGAGTGGAAGACCACTCCGGCCACGCCTCCGCCCCGGGCCGCGACAGCCGCGTCGATCGCGTCGACGACGAGTTCGGCCCGCATGTGATCCGCGATCGACCAGCCGATCAGGCGGCGCGAGTGCAGATCGATCACCGTAGCGAGATACAACCAGCCGTTTCCGACGGGCAGATATGTGATGTCGCCCACCCACGTGACGTCCCGCGCGGGCGCGCCGAAGTCCCGGCCGACCAGGTCCGGCGCGGGCGCCGCGGTCGTGTCCCGAACCGTGGTCCTGCGGCGGCGTCGAAGATGTCGGCCGACGATGTCCGCCTCGCGCATCAACCTGGCCACGCGTTTGCGATTGACCCTGTGTCCGTCGGCCCGCAGCTCGGCGGTGATCCGCGGAACGCCGTAGGTCTCCTTCGACTCGGTGTGCACCGCCCGGATCCGCTCGATCAACCTCGCGTCCGCCGCCGCGCGAACCTGCCGGGCGGGATCGGCGGCCGACCAGGCGTAGTACGAGCCCCGAGCGACGCCGAGAACCCGGCACAGCCGCTTGACGCCGAAGCGCCGATGTTCGGAGATGAAACGGAAGCGGCTCACCGCGGCATCTCCTTCGCAAAATACTGGGCCGCCTTGCGCAGGATCTCCTTCTCGAGCTCCAGCTCGCGGACCTGCTTGCGGAGTCGGACGAGTTCCTCCCGCTCGGCCGTACTCAACCGGTCGGTACGCTCCCCGGCGTCCGCTTCCGCTTGACGCACCCAACCACGCAGCGTCTCGTGGTTGACTCCGAGCTCGGTCGCCACCGACGCGATCGAGCGACTCCCGACCGAAGCGCGATACAGCGCGACCGCGTCACGCCTGAACTCATCCGTGTACTTCGACGGACGTCCCACTTGGACTTCCCTTCCTGGACCTCACGATCCAAGTTTCAAGGTGTCCATGATCAAGGGGAAACCTCAG
>NZ_JBVHLU010000302.1:0-1304 GCF_055558835.1 Embleya sp. NPDC025285 | reverse complement strand
GGGCGTTCCCCCTGATGTGTGGACATCGAAGACACTGGATCTTGATGGTTCAGGAGAACGGAGTCCCCGTGGGGATGAAGCACTATCCGCCGGAATTCAAGGCGGACGCGGTCGCGATGTATCGCTCGCGGCCCGGAGCGACGATCGCCTCGATCGCCGCCGATCTGGGTGTCAATGCCGAGACACTGCGTAGTTGGATCCGCTCTGCGGACAGGAAGGGCAAGGGCGGGACGCCGAGACCGGCGAGCGGATCGGCCCCGGCCACGCCGTTGGAAGCGGAGAACGAAGCCCTGCGGAAAGAGAACGCGGAATTGCGGCAGGAACGCGAGATCCTGCGTCGGGCGGCCAAATATTTCGCGGGCGAGACGCGCTGGTGAACCGCTTCCAGTTCGTCGCCGACCACCAACGCCGATACGGCGTCAAGCGGCTCTGCCGGGTCCTGGAACTCTCCAGGTCAGGGTTCTACCGATGGGCGAACGCGGCTTCGGCTCGCGCCTCGCGCGCGGATTCCGACGCGCGTCTCGCCGCCCGGATCCGCCGCATCCACACCGAGTCCGACAAGACCTACGGCTCCCCGCGCGTCACCGCCGAGTTGCGTGACGCCGGACTTCGAATCAATCACAAACGGGTCGAACGCGTCATGCGCGCGCACCGCATCGTCGGTCTCCACCTGCGACGCAGGCACCACACCACGATCGCCGACCCCGCGGCCGCGACGGTGGGCGACCTCGTCCACCGCGACTTCACCGCCGACACACCCAACCGCAAATACGTCGGCGACATCACCTACCTGCCAGTCGCCGGCGGCAATCCGCTCTACCTCGCGACCGTCATCGACCTGTGTTCACGGCGCCTCGCCGGCTGGGCGATCGCCGACCACATGCGAGCGGACCTGGTCGTCGACGCCCTGCACGCCGCAGCCCGCACCCGCGACGGCGACCTTCGCGGCGCGATCTTCCACAGCGACCACGGCTCCCAATACACCTCTCGGGCGTTCGCCGACGCCTGCCACGAGGCGGGCGTGACCCGCTCGATGAGCGCGGTCGGCAGCTCCGCCGACAACGCGGCCGCCGAGGCGTTCAACGCGTCCTTCAAACGCGAGACGCTCCAAGGCGCCAAACACTGGCCCACCGCCCGACAGGCCCGACTCGACACCTTCCGCTGGGCCAACCGCTACAACACTCGACGCCGCCACTCCCACATCGGCCAACTCAGCCCCACCAACTACGAAGCCGAGCTTCGGGCGATCTCACCTACACTCGCAAACGCCGCATAGACGTGTCCTCACATCGGGGGGAAGCCCC
>NZ_JBVHLU010000301.1:0-1328 GCF_055558835.1 Embleya sp. NPDC025285 | reverse complement strand
CCCCCCCCCCCCCCCCCCCCCCCCCCCCCCCCCCCCCCCCCCCCCCCCCCCCCCCCCCCCCCCCCCCCCCCCCCCCCCCCCCCCCCCCCCCCCACACCCGAGAACCGTGCGCCCGCAAGCGTGCCGGTCAACGAGGGGACACCCCGCTTTTGGGGGTGGCCGATGCCGGCCACCCCCAAAAGCGCCGGTCGCGGTTCGCCTCTTGCCAATCAAATCACCCGTTCGCCAATGGAAAAGTGCAGCTCAGAGGCCCTTTTCCGCCCTGCCGAGCCGATTGCTGCTGGTATTGTTGTTCATGTCGGAAGGGGTTGGCTCCCCGGAAGACTCCGAACCACGAGGCAGGGAGCAACCGATGGACAAGGTCACGCTGTTGACGCCGGAGACGGCGATCGAGGTCATGGAGGCGGAGGCGCAGTACCAGACCCTTCGGGGTGAGCTGGTCAATGCGCGGACCCGCCGCGAGCGCGCCCTCTACAGCGCGTGGCGCGAGCTGCCCGACCCGCCCGCCGTCGCACGGCAGTTGCCGAAGGGCATCAACGCCGAGACCGTGCGGCGCGCCGTCGTGCGTCACGCTCCGCCGGCCGACTTCGTCCAACTCACGTTTGCCGTAACCGAGTTCGTCTAGGTCGATCCGGTCGCCCCGGGGGCTCCCCGGGGCGACTCTCAACCCGCCCGCGACGATTTCCCAGGAGAGCCGTGCCCCACGTCAGGACCGCGAACGTCGTCCAGCCGATCGAATCGGTGGGCACCGACACCCACACCGTCATCGTGGGCAGTGTGGAACGCGGTGATCTCACCGCCCGCCCCTGGGACGAACACGTCTGTGTCGTCCCGTGCGGAGGCTTCGGCGCCATCCTCCGCGCCTACGACCAGACGTTTCTTCACCACCGCGAAAAAGGGTGGTGGGAGTACGAGGACTTTCCGGCGTGGCCGGAGCGCATGGACTTCGCGATGGAGTACATGTACACCGTCGCCGCGCTCGTCGGAGATCTCGAACCGGTGTCGATGGCCGAGGTGGGCCCCGGCGCGGTGCGACCGTACACGATCGTCACCGGATTTCGGCCGTCCCCGGACACGCGAGACACGCGGGAATGCGTGGTGTGGGTCGCCGGCAGCGACGGGCCCACGATGGTCGCCCAGGCGTACGACGCCACGATGGACTACCACCGCGCCCGGGGCGTGCCGATCCTCGCAACCCTCACGGACACGTGGGCGCTCAAGGAGTTCGCCGACGCGTGGATGCGCACCGTCGCCGCGTTCCCCGGCCACCACCGGCCCGTGAAGCTGTAACCACCCCAACGCATCGTGTCGGGCGGCGGTTGGCCCCG
>NZ_JBVHLU010000300.1:0-1339 GCF_055558835.1 Embleya sp. NPDC025285 | reverse complement strand
CCAAGTTTCCCACCGAAAACATCTCGAAAGCGATGGGGATTTTGTACAGGCAGGGCGTTTCGCTATATGCGGAATCCTCTTTGAGACAAGCTATTAACAATTTAAGAGGTGTCATATACTCTAATGAAAGTGAAAATGAAGAGCGCATGCGCGCTGTGAAAGCTTAGGGAGGCTGCATGACGCCATTCGAGAAATTCTGCTCCCGCATGGAAATGCCATCGGGTATCGGCCGCGAGCTGCCTTATGTGCAGCTCGGGTTTGTTAGCGCTGATCAAAGCACTGGGGCAGATGCCGCAGTTGAGTGGATTGAGGGTGATGACGAGCACCGGATCCGATTTTCGGTATCCGAGTGGAAAAAGGCCGAGGCCGGCGTCATCCGTGAGCCGGTAATGCAGGTCGAGTTTTCGGAAAGCTCCGGTGAGCTTTTGGTGCCCGCCGGTGAGGGTGGCGAAGTGATGGCCGATCTGCTGTTGGCCATGCAGGGTATGAGGGTGCTAGGGGGTGATGATGCAAGCGCGTAGAAGCATTGCCCTGGTATCACTCTCCCGCGGCCGAATCTTTGCCGCCGGATCCATTCGGGGGGTAGTTCAAGCTGTCCTTCAGGTACCGGCGAAGGTTCTGGATCCCGATCTTCATGCCAGTTTCCTTCTGAATGAACTCGCGGATATCGCTGGGGGTGAGACGCTCCTGAGCAAGCACCGCAATGGCGGGCTTGATCTCGTCAAGTTTGGTGCGGATTCGGTGAGAAAGGCCCCCGTTTTTTTCCCGAGCGAAGGTGCCGGCTTTTTTCACCAAGTCTTTCAGTTGTTTGTCCATCTGATGGACTCCTTTTTCGAACTCGTTTTGATGATACCAAACCTTCCGAACTCGGCTTGGAAACCGTTTCGCAATTGGCCAGTGGAGGCATCTTGAGATGAAAGTCTACGTCGCCGAGAAGCCAAAGCTGGGTAAGGCCATGGTTCAGGTCTTGTCAAAGACCTCGCCAATAACCAACAGGGGGGGGACTTTTGCGGAAGGAAATGGTTGGGCGGTTTGCTGGGCTGCGGGGCACATTTTTGCGCTCGAAGAACCCGATTACTACATCGGAGCTGCTTTCCCAGGCGCCCCGAAGGGTAAGAACGGCAAGTTCAAATGGAGTTGGGATCACCTGCCGCTCTTCCCTGGGCAGAGCGATTTACCAGGGTGGTCGATAGCGCTCGACTCCGAGAAAAAAGATCTGTTCAAGACGATCAAGTCTTTTGTCGCGAAGGCCACTGTGGTGGTCAATGCCGGGGATCCCGACCGCGAAGGGCAGTTGCTTATCGACGAGATCCTGGAGTTTCTGGGCAACCGGAAACCG
>NZ_JBVHLU010000299.1:0-1343 GCF_055558835.1 Embleya sp. NPDC025285 | reverse complement strand
TGGCGTTGATCGAGTCGGTGAACATCACCAGGCAGAACGGGCAGGCGGTGGAGACGATGTCCGGTTTCAGGGAGAGGGCCTCGTCCATGCGCTCGTTGTTGATGCGCTTGCCGATGCGTTCCTCCATCCACATGCGCGCGCCGCCCGCACCACAGCAGAAACCGCGTTCCTTGTGCCGGTGCATCTCCTCGTTGCGCAGCCCCGGCACGCGGGCGATGATCTCCCGCGGCGGCGTGTACACCTTGTTGTGCCGGCCCAGGTAGCACGGGTCGTGGTAGGTGACCAGGCCGTCCACCGGCTCCACCGGCGTCAGCCGGCCCTCGTCGAGCAGGTGCTGCAGCAACTGCGTGTGGTGGATCACCTCGAAGTGACCCTCCAACTGCGGATACTCGTTGGCGAGGGTGTTGAAGCAGTGCGGACACGTGGTCACGATCCGCTTGCGCGGGGCGTCCTCCAACGCCGCGTTCAACGTCGCCACGTTCTGCGCCGCGAGCATCTGGAAGACCACCTCCGAGCCCAGCCGGCGCGCCGAGTCCCCGGTGCAGGACTCCTCCTTGCCCAGGATCCCGTACCGCACGCCCGCGATGTGCAACAGCTCCGCGAACGCCTTCGTGGTCTTCTTCGGCCCGTCCGCCAACGCCCCCGCGCAACCCACCCAGTACAGGTACTCCAACTCCGCGGGTTCCACGTCCTGCCCGACGATCGGGACCTCGATCCCCGTCGCCTTCCTCAGCTCCTTGACCCAGTCCAGGCGGGCCTTGGTGGCCACGCCCCACGGGTTGCCCTTGTTCTCCAGGCCCTTGAGCATCGTCGCCGCCTCGGAGGGGAACGCGCTCTCGATCAACACCTGGTACCGGCGCATGTCCACGATGTGGTCCACGTGCTCGATGTCCACCGGGCACTGCTCCACACACGCCCCGCACGTGGTGCACGACCACAACACGTCCGGGTCGATCACCCCGTTCTCCTCCGCCGTGCCCACCAGCGGACGCCCCGCCTCCGCCAGCGCGGACGCGGGCACCCTCGCCAACTGCTCCGGGGTGGCCCGCTCGTTGCCCTCCTCGTCCCGACCCCCGCCCGCCAGCAGATACGGGGCCTTCGCGTAGGCGTGCTCGCGCAACGACATGATCAACAACTTCGGCGACAACGGCTTGCCCGTGTTCCACGCCGGACACTGCGACTGGCACCGACCACACTCGGTACACGTGGAGAAGTCCAACAGACCCTTCCACGTGAAATGCTCGATCTGCGACACCCCGAACACCGCGTCCTCGGCCGGGTCCTCGAAATCGATCACCTCGCCACCCGAACGCATCGGCGCCAACGCACCCAACGCGACACCA
>NZ_JBVHLU010000298.1:0-1357 GCF_055558835.1 Embleya sp. NPDC025285 | reverse complement strand
CGACGAACGTCTGCACTCCGCACTCGACTACATGCCACCGATCGAGTACGAGCAGCAACACTGGGCCGACCAGGAGCAAACCACGCAGTCCGCGTAAACAACCGCAAACGGACTCTACAAAACTCGGGTCACCTCATCACCCGACTCGCGGCTGCTCTGACAGTCCGGCCACATATGACCCCGCAGACCCGCGGCCACCGCCCTCGCCACGCAGGCCCGGCCAGCCTCACTGCGTTCGTCCCCTCGCTCTTTCGACCCTGGACAGGACCATGACCATCCACCAAAGCCGACACCGCAGCACCCACGACCAGGTCGTCGCGCATGCCAACAACCGCCTGAGAGCGATCGTGCCGAGCCTGCTCGGCGGCACGGTCGAGTGGGGCGACACCCGCACGGCTCCCGCGCACCACACCCGCGACGCCCTGGTACATCGGCCCGGTCGGCGGCCACTGCCGGTGACGGCCTCCCTGGCGTACGGCGCCACGCTGCCCGAGCTGCTGCACGACCACGGTGCGACCGTCACCGCACGCTTGGCCGCCGCCCACGGTCGCGCGAGCCGTGACGCGGCTCGCTCCACGGCGCACCGCGCGGTCCTGAACGCGATGGGATGCCCACCCGCACCTGCGGTGCTCGCCCGCCAAGACCCCGTCATGGTCGCCGAACGCGCCCCGACCAGGACGACGTTGGCCTCCGGGATGGTCAAGGCACCGCATCGGATGATCGACCACCTCGATCGACTCTGGGTATCACTGGCGCCGTTGCGCCTTCCAACCGCCGCGAACCGCGTGGCCGCCGCCACGTCTGTGACCGAGGCCACCTCGACCGAGTCAAGGTTCACCGAGACTTGGGTCGCGGATCCGCTGCCCGACCACATCGCCCGGACCGGCCTCGGGTGGACCGTCGGCGGCAGGCTGCCGGAGCTGCGCGCCCGTCTGGGTCACGTCGCCGTGCGGATCATGCTCACCGCCCCCGGGACCCCGACCCGAGTACTCGCCCACGGCGGACTCGACCCCGCCGACATTCTCCTCGGGTCAGCGGCGCTCGTGCCCTTCCGCCCCCGCCTTCACCTGGCCACCCCGCACGCCGACCTGGCCACCCTTCTCAGCCGCACCGTCCAGCACCTGATCGGTGCCCGCGCCGACGCCGGGGCCGCCCACATCGTCACCGCCGACCTGTACGCGTGGATCACCGCGACCGAGGGCCCCCTGGCCGCGCACGAGATCCGCCGCGCCCAGGCGCTGCGGGACGTGCTGCGCCTGTGGGTGAGGTGCCCCGTGTTTTCCGGACACGTTGACTTCTGTTGTTTACGCCGCCAGCCCGAGTTGCTTGTGCTCGTTCAGGACTTCCAGCGGCGTGC
>NZ_JBVHLU010000297.1:0-1432 GCF_055558835.1 Embleya sp. NPDC025285 | reverse complement strand
GTGCGAGGCGAGCGCTCGCCTCGCACCACCGGCACGCCGTCCGATCTCCGGCGCGGCCGGGCCATCCAGTTGAGGGAATCGCTTGAACACCACGAAGGACGCGGAGTTCCGGGACTTCATGACCAGCCGCTGGTCGCACCTGCTGCGCACCGCGTTTCTCCTCACCGGCGGCCATCACCACGATGCGGAGGACCTCGCCCAGAGCACGTTGGCCAGGGTCTACGCGAAGTGGGAGCGTGTCCGGCGCACCGAGAACATGGACGGCTACGTCCGGCAGATCATGGTCAACGTGCACACCGATCGGCATCGGCGACACCGCGTCCGGGAGTGGATCACCGCCCGGGTACCGGACGTTGCCGCCTCGGACCGAACCGGCCGGCTCGCCGACCGCGACGTATTGCTGACGGCTCTCGCCCGCCTGCCCGCCCGACAACGCGCCGCGGTGGTGCTGAGCTATTTCGAGGACATGTCGCAGGCGGAGGTCGCCACGGCTCTCGGGGTCGGACTGGGCACCGCAAAAAGCCAGGTCTCCCGGGGACTGGCGAAGCTGCGCCAGGACGGCGCGTTGCACGGTCTCCGGAACACGGACGCGCTGACGAAGGAAGAAGCCCGGTGAACGAGGACCACGACGTACTGCGCGCGATGCTCGGCGAATCCGCCGCCCGGGCCCCGGTGGTCGTCGCACCGATCGAGGCGACGATGCGCCGCGGCCGAGCGCTGCGCACCCGGCGTCGGGCCGCCGGCCTGGCCGCGACGGTGGCCGCGCTCGGCGTGCTGGGCCTGGGCCTGGGCGGCGTGCTTGGCTCCTCGCCGTCCGCACACCGGTCGGCCGTCGCGCCGGAGCAGACCCGCCGACCGCTCCCGCCACCCACCGTGCAGCCATTCGTGCTGGCCGCCGACCAGCGCGTCGACACCGGCTTCCGGCACAGCATGTGGCTCACCGCGGATGGCTACCACTTCGTGTCGAACGCCGCGCTCACCGGCAGCCAGTACGGAGAGGCGGTCCTGGATCCGAGGTCGCACCCCGGTGACGTCGATCTGCGGGTCTTCCAAGGCCCCGACTCGACTCTGTACACCGGTGCCTATCGCGGCGCTGCCCCGGTGGGCCGAGTGTTCGTCACCGTGAACGGTCGGACCCTCGAAGCCCAAACCCTCACCCTCGCCGGAAAGCCCGGCTGGTTCGCCTACTACCTCGAAGTACCCACGGCCGAGACCCGCTTCCCGACGAGCGCACGCGAAACGCCCGACGGTGCCGACGTCTACACCGCCGACGTCTACACCGCCGACGGCACATTCCTCACCCACACGTCCTTGACCGACCCGACCGTCAACCTGTGACGGGACTGGGGGGGGGGGGGGGGGGGGGGGGGGGGGGGGAAGAGAGGGGGGAGGAGGGGGAGGGGGCGCGGGGCGACACAGGCGGTAGAGGTCG
>NZ_JBVHLU010000296.1:0-1443 GCF_055558835.1 Embleya sp. NPDC025285 | reverse complement strand
GCACTAGTAGTACTTCGTTAGGTCGGGATTGGTATTCGTGTGCGGTGTTCGAGTTTCCTTGTGGGGAGAGGGCGTTCGCAGGTGTGGCAGATGCCGTCCCAGCAGCTCAGGAGGTCCTGGAGTGCGTCGAGGACCTGGTAGAGCGTCAGGCCGGCGTGGGGGCTTTTGGGTGGAGCCGGTGGAAGGTGAGGAAGGCGTGGGCGGCGGTGACCAGGGCGACGTGGTGGTGCCATCCGCGCCAGGTCCTGCCCTCGAAATGGTCCAGGCCCAGGCCGTGTTTCATCTCGCGGTAGTCGTGTTCGATCCGCCATCGCATCTTCGCCAGGCGCACCAGTCGGCGGGTCGAGGTGCCCTCGGGCAGGTTCGTCAGCCAGTACTCGGTGGGGGCCTTCTCCCCGGCGGGCCACTCGCTGAGCAGGGTCGCCGTGGGCAGCACCCCGTCCCAGGCAGCCGAGCCGCCCGCCCGTTCGATGGCGTGCGCACGGATCGCGACGCCGGCCGGGCGCACGATCCGCACCCGGAACCGGGAACGCATCGGTCCCCTGGAACCCTTGCGCCAGGTCACCCGCCGGTGGGACTTGGGACCGGGCTCCAACGCGAGGGTCTTGAGGGAGGACGCCTTCCCGCGGTAGCGGACCGCGGGCCTGCGACCCCTCCCGCTCCAGGCGGGCGCGGTCGGCAACGCCTCGTGCGGGTGGGCCGACTCGTCGGCGCGCACCGCGACCACGAACTCCAGACCCCGGTCGACCAGGGCCCGCCGAAACGCGGAGTTCTGCCCGTATCCGGCGTCCGCGACGATCGTCCTCGGGGACAGCCCCCAGGCGATCGCCTCGTCGATCAGGTCCAGCGCCAGGCGCCACTTCTCCCGGTGCCCCACCTCGTCCGGAACCCCGGCCCGGGTCCTGCGTCCGGCGTCCTCGTCCCACTCGACGGGGACGAACAGCCGCCACGAGATCGGCACGGAGGCGAGGTCGGAGGCGGCGTGCAGACTCACCGCGACCTGGCAGTTCGACTGTTTGCCCAGTGCCCCGCACCACTGCCGGGCCACCCCGACCGACATGCGCCCGTCCTTGGGGAAGGACACGTCGTCGATCACCCACACCTCGGGCTCCACGATCGGAACCGTCCTGAGCGCGACCGCCCGCAACACCGCCGCGTGGTCCCACGGCGACTGGTTCACGAACTGCTGCAACGACTGCATGTCCCCGTCCGGCAACCGATCCGCCATCGGCTGGATCGACTTCCTGCGACCGTCCAACATCAACCCGCGCAGATAGCAGTCCGCCCACCCACGCGTGTCCCGACGCGACACCGAGGCGAACACCTCCGCCACGAACGCGCCCAACTCGGACCGCAGTTCCTCGATCTCCCCCAGGTTCACACCCACCAGCATGCCGGAAACCGGCCAGTGAGATCAACAGAGCTAACGAAGTACTACTAGTG
>NZ_JBVHLU010000295.1:0-1460 GCF_055558835.1 Embleya sp. NPDC025285 | reverse complement strand
CACCGACACACCCACCACCAACCCGCCACCTCACTCGCCTGGGGACTCTGGACCGAAACCAGCGGAATCACCGACACGCTCGACGCCACCGACCGCAGCCGGATCCGGCGCTCCGGCCTCGCGCCGTTGAGCACCGCGCACGGGCTGGATCTGCTCGACCGGGCCTTGCTCCTGACCCAACCGACGGCGGTGCCGACCGCCTTCGACTCCCGCGCACTGCGCGACCAGGCCGACGCCGGAAACACTCCCGCCGTCCTTCGTGACCTGATCCGCGCCTCCGGCCGTCGTGCACAGGCGGCAGGCTCTCTGGGCGGATCTGCGCACGCCTCGACTTGGGTCGAGCGGCTCGCCGGACTCGCCGAAACGGACCGGACCCGGACGCTTCTGGAACTGGTCCGCGGGCAGGTGGCCGGTGTGCTGGGCCATCCGAGTCCGGACACGGTGGACGCCGAACGCCCTTTCAAAGACCTGGGCTTCGACTCGCTCACGGCAGTCGAGCTGCGCAATCGCCTCAGCACCGCGACGGGCCTGCGACTGACCGCCACACTCGTCTTCGACCACCCGACGCCGAGCGCGCTGGCCGCCCACCTCGGTCGCGAACTGTCGGACCGACCCGGCGCACGCGTACCCACTACGCCCACCCGCGCGACGGTGAGCCCGGATGAGCCGATCGCGATCGTGGCGATGAGCTGCCGCTACCCGGGCGGCGTCCGCACGCCCGAGGACCTGTGGCGACTGGTCGCCGAAGGCACCGACGCCATCGGCGAGTTCCCGACCGAGCGCGGCTGGGATCTGGAGACTCTGTACGACCCCGACCTGCAGCGCTCGAACACCAGCTACACGCGTCAGGGCGGATTCCTGTACGACGCGGCACGGTTCGATCCGGAGTTCTTCGGCATCAGCCCGCGCGAGGCACTGGCCACCGACCCACAACAACGGCTGCTCCTGGAGACCGCGTGGGAGGCCTTCGAACGGGCCGGGATCGACGCGGCCTCCGTACGGGGGAGCCGAACCGGTGTGTTCGCCGGTGTCATGTACAACGACTACGGCTCACGCCTGCATCTGAACGCGCCGGACGGCTTCGAGGGCTACATCGGCAACGGCAGCGCGGGGAGCGTCGCCACCGGTCGGGTGGCCTACACGTTCGGGTTCGAGGGTCCGGCGGTGACGGTGGACACCGCGTGCTCGTCCTCCCTCGTCGCGATCCACCTCGCCTCCCAGGCACTCCGGAACGGTGAATGCTCGCTGGCGCTCGCCGGTGGCGTCACCGTCATGGCCACCCCGTTGACCTTCGTCGAGTTCAGTCGGCAGCGGGCGTTGTCGCCCGACGGCCGCTGCAAGGCATTCTCCTCGACCGCCAACGGCACCGGCTGGGGCGAGGGCGTCGGCCTGCTCCTGCTCGAACGCCTCTCCGACGCCCAACGCAACGGCCACCCGGTCGTCGCCGTACTCCGCGGCTC
>NZ_JBVHLU010000294.1:0-1466 GCF_055558835.1 Embleya sp. NPDC025285 | reverse complement strand
GACAAGGTGAAGCCTGCCCGGGCCAGAGATGGATGCGCGATCAGCGCGTCGCTCGCCAGCCCTTTCATCTGGCGGAAGCCGTCATCTACTACCGCGAGTACTACATCATCAGCTCCGACCGCGGCCGGAGAATTGTTTTTCGAAGCCATCATGCTCCCCTTATTTGATTTTTCTTTGCGGCTTGTGCCACCACGCAACGCCGTACCGAACCGGCCCGGCGATCCAACTGCGCAGGGCGCGTAAAGCCACCACCATTGAAATTCCAAGCCACTCCAGCACCCCGAAAAGCACAAACACTGCGAGCGCTGCGCCCATCGTCCACGGCCGAATGTGCATAAGAGCCAAAGCAAACGGGAACGCCGCCCGTGCATCGAAAATGAAGAACCGCACCGTGAGGGCGGTATTACGCCATTCGTTTTTTCTAGGCATGAGCCACCTCCAGCACACCGAACGGCGCCTGCGAGGTCGCCTCGGCCGCCTCGCCCTCCGCCCGGAACAGATCCACCTGCGTTTGATCGATGCGTCCTTCCGCGTGCAGACGTTCCGCGTCCTGCAACATCGACTGGCCGAACTGGGCCAGCAGCTGGCCGGCGCGATACGGCAGAAGCGAGATGTTGGTTGCGGCCGTTTTGAGCAGCTCGTTGCGGATGTAGCTGTTGAACACCAGGTGTTCCCGCACAGCGCAACGACGACCATCTGTGGAGCGCACCAAGCGCTGGCAGACGATGATTTCGATGTTCCCGATCACAGCCCCCATGATCGAGTAGAGCTCCTCGACCGGGCAGGCCTGGATCAACCGCAGGAAAGTGGTCTGTACGCTGTTGCTATGAAGAGTGCTGAGGACGAGGTGACCCGTTTGCGCTGCGAGCACCGCCGCCTTGATGGTTTCGGCGTCCCGCGACTCACCTACCAGGATTACGTCTGGATCGCGACGCAGTGCGTTAACGACTCCCAGAGCGAACGAAGCGACGTCGGCCGGCACGTCAGACTGGTCGATCTCACAGGACGTGGTTGCCAGGGAGTCCAAGCGGTACTCGATCGGCGCCTCAAACGAGACAATGTGCGTGTCGGACTCGGGATCCTCGGCGATCTTGCGAATCCACGAGGCGAGCGTCGTCGTCTTGCCGGCGCCGGTTTCCCCCGTGATGAAGACAAGACCCTGCAGTGGGAACAGAGCCCGCCAGAGATCCGCGTGGTACTCCTCCTCTCGCGCTGCAGGCGGAACTTCTTTCAGCTCCCGCATGATCACGGAGATGCCGAAAGCACCATCAATGCGAACGCCGGTGGCACACCAGCGGAAACGGTAGTCTTTCTCGCGGTTGACCTTCACTGAGAAGGCCTGGTCCAACGGCGTACCCTTGCGAAGTTCAACCTCGGCGTTAGCCCCGTACATCAGCACCACCAGACGAACCACCTCAGCATGCTGCAGCGGCCTGGTAGTGAGGCGAACCAGTCGCCCATGCACC
>NZ_JBVHLU010000293.1:0-1484 GCF_055558835.1 Embleya sp. NPDC025285 | reverse complement strand
GTCTCGGTCACATCACCCAACAACTCCGCGAAGAACTCCTCGTGACCACCGTTCCGCAGACTCTCCCGCGCCTGCACCACGAAATCCCGGAACGGCAACGCCGGCGCCAGTTCATCGCCGCGACCGGCGAGGAACGCCCGCACCTCCTGGAGCAGGACCTCCATGCCGACGTGGTCCTGGATGATGTGGTGCACCCGCAGGAGGCACAACAGCCGGGTCCCGTCGGGCAGGCGCGTGCTGTGCGCGTCGATCAGCGGTGCCCGGCCGATGTTCATGCTCAGCCCGCCTGCGGCAACCAACGCGGCCACCGGATCGCCGCTTTCCGGACCGAGGTCGATCTCCCGCACATTCAGTGGTGCGTGCCGCTGGACCACCTGGACCGGCTCGGGCACGCCCTCCCACACGATCGCGGTCCGGTAGATGTCGTGCCGGTCGATCACCTGCCGGAGCGCCCACAGGAAGGCGTCGAGCCGAGCCGCCGTGTCGAACTCCAGAACGAACGGCGAGACGTAGACGTCGCGTTCGTCGTCACCGGCCATCAGGTGATGGAAAAGGATGCCCTCCTGGAGCGGCGCCAACGGGTACACGTCGGCGATGTTCGCGGCACCGCCCTCGATCGACCCGACCAGCCGCCCGACCTCGACGGCCGACAGGTCGACGAGCGGCAACATCTCCGGCGTCAGTGCGGTGGCGTCGGCCGGGATTCGGTTCACCGGCACGCGCACCGGGATCGGCCCTGCGGCAGACGCCAGTCCGGCCACCGTGGGCGACTGGAACAGGGCCCGAACCGACACCGAGACGCCCCGCGCCCGCAACCGCTCCACCAGCGTGATGGCCAGCAGCGAATGCCCGCCCAGCGTGAAGAAGTTGTCGTCCACCCCCACCGACGGCACGCCCAACACCTCGGCGAAGACCGCGCACAACACCTCCTCGCGCACCGAGGAGGGACCACGGCCGCCGAGGCCGGAGGCATACTCCGGCGCGGGCAGTGCGTTGCGATCCAACTTGCCGTTGACGGTCAGCGGAAGCGCGTCGAGCACCACGACGGCCGCGGGAACCATGTGGTCGGGCAGCCGAATCGCGGTGAACCGGAGCAGTTCCCGCGGCAGTTCGCCGTCCGCCGCGGCACCGGCCTCGACGGGCACGACATAGCCGACCAGCCGCTTGTCCCCCGGGGAGTCCTCACGCGCGACCACCACCGCACGGGCGACCAGCGGATGCGCGGCGAGTGTGCTCTCGATCTCACCGGGCTCGACCCGGAATCCACGAATCTTGACCTGCTCGTCACCGCGACCGAGGTACACGAGCCGGCCGCCGTCGGTCCACATCACCCGGTCCCCGGTGCGGTACATCCGCTCCCCGACCGCGAACGGGCACGCCACGAACCGATCCGCCGTCAACCCCGGCCGCGAAACGTAACCCCGAGCCAGCCCGGCACCCGCGATATACAGCTCGCCGATCACACCCACCGGAACCGGAGCAAG
>NZ_JBVHLU010000292.1:0-1487 GCF_055558835.1 Embleya sp. NPDC025285 | reverse complement strand
TGTCGGCAACGGTTGAATTGAGGTTCTGGATCAATTTCCGTGCCAGAGCCACGGAGGGTCACCGGAGCCGCGATCATGAACGGTCGTGGCTGACGATCCCCTGCAAGACCTCTGGGTCCACCAGACCGCCGACGTCGCGGTCAACACCTTGACCATCCGCGCCGACCGCGTGACCGTCCACGCCGCCACGACCAACGACGAGGCGGGATGCCCGTCGTGCGGAACTGTCTCGACCCGGGTGCACAGCAGCTACGTACGGCGGTTGGACGACCGCGCGGCGGGCGGGCGCCGGGTGGTGGTCGAGTTACGGGTCCGCAGGTTCCGCTGCCGTGAACGAGCGTGCCCCCGGGCCACATTCGTCGAGCAGGCAGCGGGGCTGACCTTCCGTCACGGACGGCGGAGCCAGGGCCTACAGACCGCGCTCCAACAGCTCGCCCTGGCCCTGGCCGGGCGAGCCGGCTCCCGCCTGGCGGAAACCTTCGCGGTCCCGGTGAGCCGTTCCACGCTCCTGCGGCTGATACGAGCCCTGCCGGATCCGGCGCACGCGGTGCCGCGTGTTCTGGGCGTCGACGAGTTCGCCCTGCGCAAGGGCCACGTCTACGCCACGATCCTGGTCGACATCGAGACCCGCCGCGCAGTCGATCTGCTGCCCGACCGCAAGGTCGAGACCGTCCGCTCCTGGCTCGCCGACCACCCGGGTGTGGAGGTCGTCTGCCGCGACCGGTCGGCCTCCTACGCCGAAGCCGTCCGGCTCGGCGCCCCGGACGCGATCCACGTCGCCGACCGCTTCCACTTGTGGCAGAACCTCGCCGACGCGGTGGAGAAGACCGTCCTCCAGCACCGGACCCTGCTACCTGAGCCCGCCCCTGCGGCCGAGTCGGTTCCGGCTGTCGTCCTGGCGTCCGTCAACTCCGAGCCCCGCCGGACCGGCCGGCTGTCCGACCGGGTCCGCGAACAGCACGCCGCCGTCCACGCGCTCATGGACGACGGGTTCAGCCTGCGCGCCGTCGCTCGCAGACTGGACCTGGCTCGCGGCACAGTCCGCCGACTGGCCCGCGCGAAGGACCCCGATGAACTGCTCGTCGGCCGCTGGACAGGACGCACCAGCATCCTCGACCCCTACAAGCCCTACCTCGACCAGCGGTTCGCCGAGGGCCACACGATCGCCCGGCGTCTCTTCCAGGAGATCCGGCAGCGTGGCTTTCCAGGGCAGGAGCAGATCGTCCGCGAGTATGTCCGCCGACTCCGCGCGTCGTTTCCCAATCAGGACCCGCCCCGACGCAAGCCCTCTGTCAGGGACGTGACCGGCTGGATCACCCGCCGGCCCGACCGCCTGCGCGATGAAGAGGCCCAGCAGCTCAAGGAGATCCTGGCCCGCGTCCCGGCACTCGCCACCGCCGCCGGGCACGTCAGGGCCTTCGCCGAGCTGATGAACGACCGCCGCGGACGAGAACTCAAGGACTGGATCACACGCGTCCGGCAGGACC
>NZ_JBVHLU010000291.1:0-1504 GCF_055558835.1 Embleya sp. NPDC025285 | reverse complement strand
CCAACGCCGTTCAGTTAGGTGCGGGCGCGGGTTTGTCAAGGCCGGCAAACAGAGCAGCGGAGCTGCCGTAGAAGAGGTCTGTCACTCCAAGACATCCTCACCACGGGAGCTCCGCTGTTGGAACAGACTGCCACAAGGCGGACGGTCAAGGTGGCGGCCGGGGTTTTCGCACCCGGCCACATCGGCGAGTTGACCCGGATCGTGCCCTTCGAGATGGTCGACGACGTGCTCGTGGCGACCAGGACGGTCGAGCGACGGGTCCGGCTGGTGCCGGCGCGGGTCACCATGTATCTGCTGTTGGCCGGGGCGTTGTTCGCCGATCTGGGCTACCGGCAGGTCTTCGAGCGGTTGTGCGCCGGCCTGGCCGGTCCCACGCCCGCCCGACCGAGCGGCAGCGCGTTGCGCCAGGCCCGACAGCGCTTGGGGGCGGCGCCGTTGAAGGCGTTGTTCGACCTGCTGCGCGGGCCGGTGGCCACGACAGCCGCCCAGGCGCGGTGGCGCGGGCTGCTGCTGGTTGCGGTCGACGGCACGCTGCTGCCGGTGCCGGACACTCCGGCGAACCTCGCCGTCTTCGCCAAGCAGCGGTGCAACAGCGGGGCCGGGGGCTATCCGCAGATCCGGCTGACGGCACTGGTGGCCTGCGGCACCCGTGCCGTGATCGGTGCGGTGTTCGGTCCGGCCACCACCGGCGAGCTGGAGTACGCCGGCCGCCTTGCGGGTGATCTGCGTGCCGGGATGTTGCTGCTGGGCGACCGGAACTTCGCCGCGGCCCACCTGTTGAACCGTTTTGCCGCCACCGGCGCGCACCTGCTGGTGCGGTGCAAGTCCGGTCGCAGACTGCCGGTGGTGGCCCGCTGCGGCGACGGTTCGTTCCTCACCCGGATCGGCGCGCTGACCGTACGGGTCGTCGACGCCGAGATCGGCGTCGTCACGTCCCGGGAGACCCGCACCGGCCACTACCGGCTGCTGACCACCCTCACCGATCCGTCGGCGCACCCCGCCGCCGAACTCGTCCGGCTCTACCACGAACGCTGGGAGATCGAGACGGCCTACGCGGAACTCAAGTCCACGATCCTGGGCGGGCGGGTCCTGCGCGCCCGCACCCCGGCCGGGGTCGAGCAGGAGGTCTGGGCACTGCTGGTCGCCTACCAGGTGCTGCGGACCGCGATGACGGATGCCACCGACAGCGTTCCGGGCACCGACCCCGACCGGGCCGGTTTCACCGTCGCGCTCTCCGCCGCCCGCGACCAACTCGTCCTGGCCGCAGGCATCATCGCCGACACCGTCGTCGACCTGGTCGGCGCCATCGGCCGGCAAGTCCTGGCCCAACTCCTGCCCGAGCGGCGGGTCCGCACCAAAGACCGCATCGTCAAACGAGCGATCTCCAAATACAACGCACGCGGACCCACCATCGATCGGACCACCTACAAGGCCACCATCGGCATCAACGTGCTCATGACCGACCCTTGACACCACCCACCCCGCCCTAACTGAACGGCGTTGC
>NZ_JBVHLU010000290.1:0-1508 GCF_055558835.1 Embleya sp. NPDC025285 | reverse complement strand
CCCCGTTACCTTTTCCGTGGCCCTGAAACGGGGCTCCTGGCCTCCGGGTCCGGCATGACTTCTACCCCCTGTCGAACGCATGACCTGGGGGGTGGTGTCACCGGACCCGGAGCACCGTTTGACCGCTGATGAGAGGCCTGACCACCACCCGGCCGAGCGCAACGCCCGGCCTCCGAAGGGCGGTTGGTCTGCGTAACGTGGATGCGCGCGCACGGTGCCAAGGCGTGAGGCCGGGACGGAACGACCTCCCTCGGAGGGGTGCGTGCTCGACATCGGTGACGTCAAGGTCTTCCTCGGCCTGGACGTGGGCAAAACCGACCACCACGGCCACGGCCTCACCACCGGGGGCAAGACCGTCTACGACAAGCGACTGCCCAACAGCGAACCGAAGCTGCGAGCCGTCTTCGACAAGCTCCGGGCGAAGTTCGGCACCGTGCTGGTGATCGTCGACCAGCCCGCCTCGATCGGCGCCCTCCCGTTGACGGTCGCCCGCGACGCCGGCTGCGAGGTCGCCTACCTGCCCGGCCTGGCCATGCGACGCATCGCCGACCTCTACCCGGGCGAGGCCAAGACAGACGCCCGCGACGCCCACGTCATCGCCGACGCCGCCCGCACCATGCCCCACACCCTGCGCGCCCTCGAGGTCGCCGACGAGACCACCGCCCAACTCACGGTCCTGACCGGCTTCGACCAGGACCTCGCCGGCGAGGCCACCCGCACCGGCAACCGCATCCGCGGCCTCCTCACCCAGTTCCACCCCTCGCTCGAACGCGTCCTCGGCCCCCGCCTGGACCACCCCGCCGTCACCCACCTCCTGGAGCGACACGGCTCGCCCGCCGCCCTGCGCAAGGCCGGACGCCGCAGACTCGTCGCCCTGATACGCCCCAAGGCCCCGCGCATGGCCGAACGCCTCGTGAACGACATCTTCGACGCACTCGACGAACAGACCGTCGTCGTCCCCGGCACCACCACCCTCGACACGGTCGTGCCCTCCCTGGCCCGCTCGCTCGCCGCCGTCCACGAACAACGACGCGCCGTCGAGACGCAGATCGCCGAGCTCCTGGAGGCCCACCCTCTTTCCCAGGTCCTGATCTCGATGCCCGGAGTCGGCGTCAGGACCGCAGCCACCCTCCTGGTCACCATCGGCGACGGATCGTCCTTCCCCACCGCCGCCCACCTGGCCTCCTACGCCGGCCTCGCCCCCGCGACGAAGTCCTCCGGCACCTCCATCCACGGCGAACACGCCCCCAGGACAGGCAATCGGCTGCTGAAACGGGCGATGTTCCTCTCGGCGTTCGCCGCCCTGCACGACCCAGCCTCGCGCACGTACTACGACCGCTGCAGAGCCCGCGGCAAGACCCACACCCAGGCCCTCCTCCGCCTCGCCCGCCAACGCATCGGCGTCCTGTTCGCCATGCTCAGAGACGGCACCTTCTACAAATCCCGCCCGGCCGAACCGGCCGCAGCACGACCCGCTCACCCTTGACGAAAGACATAGAGGCACCCCC
>NZ_JBVHLU010000288.1:0-1568 GCF_055558835.1 Embleya sp. NPDC025285 | reverse complement strand
CCATTCGGCGCCGTCAAACCATTGCTCGCACCGTCCTGATTGGTCGCGGTGCCCCGGACGACGGCCAGCACCTCGTGCCCGTTGCGGCGCGCGTCGGACAGTCGCTCCAGCAGCAACATCCCGACGCCTTCACCCCAACTGGTGCCGTCGGCCGCCGCCGAGAACGCCTTCGCCCTGCCGTCCGCCGCCAGGCCCCGCTGTCGGCTGAACTCGACGAAGACGCTGGGCGTGGCCATCACCGTCACGCCGCCCGCGAGCGCCAACGAGCACTCGCCGCTGCGCAGGGCCTGCGCGGCCAGGTGCAGCGCGACCAGCGACGACGAGCACGCGGTGTCCACCGTGACGGCGGGACCCTCCAGGCCGAACGTGTAGGCCACCCGGCCGGACGCGACACTGCCCGCACTGCCGTTGGCGAGGTATCCCTCGAACTCGCCGGCGTCGCCCGCCGAGTTCATCAGGCGGGAGCCGTAGTCGCCGTACATCACGCCGGCGAACACGCCGGTGCGGCTGCCGCGTACCGTCCGCGGGTCGATGCCGGCCCGCTCGAACGCCTCCCAGGACGTCTCCAGGAGCAGTCGCTGCTGCGGGTCGATGGTGAGCGCCTCGCGCGGCGAGATGCCGAAGAACACCGGGTCGAAGTCGCCCGCGTCGTGCAGGAAGCCGCCCTGGCGAACGTAGCTCTTGCCCTTGTGTTCCGGATCCGGGTCGAACAGGTTGGCCAGGTCCCAGCCGCGATCGGCCGGGAAGCCGGTGATCCCCTCGGCGCCTGCGGCGACCAGTCGCCACAGCTCCTCGGGCGAGCCGACGCCGCCCGGATAGCGGCAGCTCATCCCGACAATCGCGATCGGCTCGTCGTGGATGGCTACAGTCGGCGCAACGGCCGGCCGGGCAGCGTCCGTTGCCTCCGCCTCTCCCGTACCCGCCAGTTCGGCCCGTACGTGTTCGATCAACGCGGCCGGCGTGGGGTGGTCGAAGATCAGAGTGGCCGAGAGGCGCAGCCCCGTCGCCGTGTTGAGTCGGTTGCGCAGTTCGACGGCGGTCAGAGAGTCGAAGCCCAGGTCCTTGAAAGCCCGTTCCGGGTCCACCGACTCGGCGGTTCCGTGGCCGAGCACGGTGGCGACATGCTCGCGCACCAGTGTCGACACGGCGCGCTCGCGCTCCTCGGCGGACAGCCCCGACAGCCGCTCCCGGAGCGAACCGGCCGAGCGGTCCGAGCCGGCGCCGCCGCGTGCCACGCGACGGCTCGGCGCGGCGGGGACAAGGTCGCGCAGGACCGATGGCAGCCCGCCGTCGACGGCCTGGGCGCGCAGCGCGGCGGTGTCCCACCGGGCCGCGACGAGCAGGGCCGCGTCCGTACCGGTGGCCGCGTCGAACAGGGCGAGCCCGTCGTCGGCGGACAGCGCGAGCACGCCCGAGCGGTGCAGCCGGCTCAGGTCGGCGCCGCCGAGGCCGTCGGTCATGCCTTCGCTCTGTGCCCACAGGCCCCAGGCCAGCGAGGTGGCCGGCAGACCCGCCGCCCGCCGACGCACCGCGAGCGCGTCCAACGCCGCGTTCGCCGCCGCATAACC
>NZ_JBVHLU010000287.1:0-1583 GCF_055558835.1 Embleya sp. NPDC025285 | reverse complement strand
GATCTTTTAACTGACTTTGCGGACGCGGATACCGCTCTGGATCAATGTTTTGGTCGAAATTTGGTTGTGGGGTGCTGTGTACATATCCGTTTCTTCGGTAACGGCCGCTTATGGTTCCGCTCTTACAGCGGCTCACTTTGGAAAAGCCCCAAAGTAAGCAAAGGGCTCTGCCCCGCCTGTCGGCACCTCGCCTAGGCTCGGTGTTCCCTTGTAAGATTATTTTCACCTGCTTCAGACCGTGGTGCCCTCAGATTTCAAGATCGTGAGTGAGCATGGGTCGAAGCAGGTTCTTTTCTAAACTAGTCCGAACGGTTGCCTGGGCGTAAAGCCCGATTCTGCAAGGTTGGACGTGAGGAAAACGCCATGGACCATGACTCTGCGTTCGTCGGAATTGATGTTTCCAAAAACAAGCTCGACTCATTCGTCAGCACTACTGGCCAAGTCGAGCAGTTTTTCAATACTCCAGAAGATATCCAGCGTTTAGCTAAGCATCTCAAGGCTCAGATGCCCGCTTTAGTGGTGCTGGAAGCAACTGGCGGATATGAGCGGCTTGCCGCTGCCGAGCTTTGCGCTGCTGGATTACCAGTCGTTGTTGTCAATCCCCGTCAGGTCCGTGATTTCGCTAAGGCTACCGGACGGCTGGCTAAAACCGACGCTCTGGATGCCCAGGTGATTGCGGAGTTTGCTCAGGCGGTCAAACCCGAAATTCGGGAGATGCCAGATGAACACGCTCGTGAACTGGCAGATCTACTGACTAGACGCCGTCAGCTTATCGATATGATCGTGGCGGAGGAGTCTCGACTGAAACAGGCGGTATTCAAGGCGCTTCGACGGGATATCAAGGCACATATCGTCTGGCTTCAAAAGCGTCTTAAAAGTACAGACGATGACTTGCACGAAGCGATCAAAGCTTCGCCGGCCTGGAAGGCCAATTATGATTTGCTGCGCGAGGTCTCAGGTGTTGGCAATGTGCTCGCACTTTCGCTGCTGGCGATGGTTCCTGAGCTAGGCAAAGTGAATCGCAAACAAGTGGCTGCATTGGTTGGTGTGGCCCCTTTTAACTGCGATAGCGGCCTGTACAAAGGACGTAGACGGATATGGGGTGGTCGAGCTGAGGTGCGAAGTGTGCTTTACATGGCTGTCTTGTCCTCGAAGAGCCATAACCCGGTGATCGAGAGGTTCTACAACCGTCTGCTTGCTGCAGGGAAGACGAAGAAAGTGGCGCTGGTTGCATGCATGAGAAAGCTGCTGACGATCCTGAATGCGATGGTCCGAGATCAAAAACATTTCGCTGAAATGGCTTGAGATTCGACACGGTTGCTCACTCCGGCTTTGGACCGTGGGCCGCCGTCATGGGCCATCCCTGGCCCAGGACGGCTAACCTGGCGTCCTGCCGGGTTACCCACGCTCCAAAGCCTGCGTTCGGCCAGCGTGGTTTAACGGGGCGCCTAAGATCAAGATCAAGATCAACAGCAAGAGCACAGCGGCTACCGGCCGGCTTGAGTGTTTAAAAGCCAAATCAAAAGCTAAAGCGGGCACGGTCAAATGTGGGAGCTGGCTTGCCTGCGATGGCATCAACTGGG
>NZ_JBVHLU010000286.1:0-1590 GCF_055558835.1 Embleya sp. NPDC025285 | reverse complement strand
AGCTTGTTGTTTTACCTCGCTGAGGTCGCGGCCTGCTGAAATGCGGTGTTCCCGGGACAGCAGGGCGGCCGTCCCTCACGCTGCGAGATGTCGAGTCAAGAAGCAGGCAAGGAGACGGCCGCATGACGAGTGTCCCGCTTCAGCCCTCCGCCGTCGAGCAGTTGGGGGTGTTGTCCCGCTTCCGGGAGGAGTTCTACGACTGCCTTTACACGCGCGCGGACGCGCTGTTCGAACTGACCGACGCATTGCTGTGCGCGGACGGGCCGATGGCCTCCCTGCCAGAGCTGACGCTCACGGTCGAGTATCGGCGTGGGCATGGTGCGATGTACAACGCGTTGAACACCGGCTGGATCGAGGCGGCCCGGCTGCGTTTCCTGTTTGCCTCGCTGCCTGTGCCGCGGGTCGCGGACGGGCGGATCGTGCTCGCGGTGGACGTGTCCAACTGGCTGCGGCCGGACGCCGCAACCAGCCCCGACCGGCTGTTCTGCCACGTCTACGGGCGCGGCCGCAGCGCCGACCAGCTCGTCCCCGGCTGGCCCTACTCCTTCGTCGCCGCGCTGGAGTCCGGCCGCACATCCTGGTGCGCGGTCCTGGACGCGGTGCGCCTGGGCCCGGCCGACGACGCCACCGCGGTGACCGCCGACCAGCTCCGCGACGTCGTCGCACGCCTGGTCGCCGCAGGACACTGGACGCCGGGCGACCCGGACATCCTGGTCGTCATGGACTCCGGCTACGACGTCACGCGCCTGGCCTACGTCTTGGCCGACCTGCCGGTCGAGGTGGTCGGCCGGCTGCGCTCGGACCGAGTCATGCTCCGCGACGCCGGCCCGCCGCGCTCCACTCCGCGCGGGGGACGGCCCCGCATGCATGGCAGCGTGCTGACCCTCGCCAAGCCGCAGTCCTGGCACGCCCCCGACCAGGCCACCACCGGCGAGACCACCCGCTACGGCACCGCCGAAGCCCTCGCCTGGGACCGGATGCACCCGCGCCTGGCCGCCCGCGGCTCCTGGCTCGACCACGACGGCGAACTCCCCGTTCTCCACGGGACGTTGATCCGCCTGAAAGTCGAGCGCCTGCCCGGTGACGGCGACCCGAAACCGGTCTGGCTGTGGTCCTCCCGCACCGCCATGACCGGCCAGGACGTCGACCTGCGCTGGCAGGCGTTCCTGCGGCGCTTCGACCTGGAGCACACCTTCCGCTTCTTCAAACAGACGCTCGGCTGGACGGTCCCGAAGGTCCGCGACCCGGCCACCGCCGACGCGTGGACCTGGCTGATCATCGCCGCCCATACCCAGCTCCGCCTCGCCCGCCCGCTCGCTGAGGACTTGCGCCGCCCCTGGGAACGCCCCGCTCCCGAACCGCGTCGGCTCACCCCCGCCCGGGTCCGCCGGGGGTTTCGCAACCTCCACGCGACCGCAGCCCATCCCGCAGCTGCACCGAAACCGAACCGCCCCGGCGGCCCCGGACGTCCACCCGGCTCCAAGAACCGCAGGCCAGCCCCGCGCCACGACCCCGGAAAGACCGTGAAACGAGCCGAATCCATCACCGAACACATGCGCGCGAAACAGCAGTTGGGTTAAACACCAAGCT
>NZ_JBVHLU010000285.1:0-1642 GCF_055558835.1 Embleya sp. NPDC025285 | reverse complement strand
TGAGGACTGGCTTGAGAGCGAGTTCGCCGGCTTCTCTGCGTCCCCTATCTCCTCAACCCATGCGGCCACCAGCGAGGCGTGACGATATGCTGAACAGCATCCCCCAGCATGACCAGGATCTCTTCAAACAGACCGTGCTGCAGCACATCACCACCAAGCTACCGACTGAAGAGTGGGAGTTGTTCCGATATCACTGGTGCATGGTCAACCAGCGCATGGATCCCGACGCGGAGCCGAATCCTGACCTGACGCCTAATCAACTCGTGAACGAGGCGCTGACCTCAATGCGTAATGAGGTAGCACACCTTCTCAAGAGCTTCGGGAAGCAGATCGAGGTCGTTGGCGAAGCTGCCGGCCAGCCCGTCTATTTTGCACGGCTCGCTGGGTACTACTTCTGGTCTCCCCGGCCCCACGAAGAATTGATGCTCGACATCAACCTCTGCTTCCCCAGCTACCCGTGCGGTTGGTGACTATGGGCTACATCGACGGCTACCGCCTGCCGACAGCATAAGCACCCGCGCAAACAAGAAAGGCCGCTTGCGCGGCCCTTCTTGCTTCTGTCCATTCCTTCACCGCGCCATAGCCACTACCGCCCTGCTGCGGTCTTCCGCCGGCGACGGAGCACCGTCACTATATCCGGTACTCACGCCCTGCGTAGCCGCATAGTGCCGGGTTTGGTACTGCAGGACTTCCTTCATCTGCGGGCTCACGTCCTCCTCCAGCCCCCACTCGAACGCGAGCTTATCCAGGCGGTGAGTGGCCACAAGCTGGCTCGCCCGTGGCGACCGCGCCGCAGGCTTGAGCGATGACCAGGACGACACGAACGCTTTGAGCAAAGCGGCCTTCTCCCGCGGTACACAGGGGAAGCGGCGTAGCCGATCCACCAGGTACAGCGCTCGCTGCTTCTGGTCGACCTGACGTAGACGCCTGGAAACCTCGTCCTCCAGCACAGACACCAAGTCTCCCTGGCCGTACCAGAGCTGCTTGGCCAGCTCCGCAAGCGCCTCCGCCGAGGCATGGCGCAGCCCTCCCCGGGTTACATCCTCCAGGAGCTTGCCGAAATTGCCGTCAGGGTTTTGGCGAGCCATAGTGCCCATCCTCCAAATACGGTTCAGTGACGTCGGCCAAGCAGCTGAGCATGCCCGAGCGGTTCCCGACCGCATAATCGATTGCCTGTGTGGCCAGTGTAACAAACTCTTCGACATCAACACGGCCACTGTCGATAAGCGCTTCGATATCAGCTTTGTCCTGCTCTGTAAACCGGCTCAACTTGGAAATAGCGAGATCCACGCCAGCGGCCACGTAAACATGCAGAGGCTGGTTTCCGTCGAACCCATCCAAGGGTATTGCTCGATCTCGATAGTCCTCATGCAGAGGCCCAAGCGACGTGTTGTAGTTCGGATCGAACTCCACCGTGAGATCTTCGTCCCCTTGCTCATAGAACTCCGGATCTGCCAGCACCGCCACCAACTCGTCACGGCGCAGGATCCTTGCTGCCTCGACCTCAGCATCGATGTCGGCGCTCCCGCGGGCGTGCGTCAGCAGGTGCACCCCACATCCACCGAAGATGAAGACCTTCATGGCACCGGGCGCCTGACCCTCCAGAAGAGGTAAAGCCCGGGAGAAGAGCCTAGCTACGGCC
>NZ_JBVHLU010000284.1:0-1678 GCF_055558835.1 Embleya sp. NPDC025285 | reverse complement strand
CAACCCCCACACCGCCGACCACGCCAGATCCGACACCACCGAACCCGGCCCGACACCCACCGCACCCCGCGTCACCACCACCAACCGCGAGGCGGTCAGGCGCGGATCAGCCAACCATGTGCGCAGATCGAGCAATACCCGTGCCGTGGCGGCGTGCACGGCCTCGACGTCCGGGGAGGACCCGGACGGGCCGCCGACACACGGCATGAGGACCGTCGCCGGAACAGGCGTGCCCGCATCGAGTGCCGCCGTCAGGTCGGCGAGGTCCGGGTATCCGGTCGTCGCCAGGCTCGCGGACAACAGTCCGAACGGATCCGGGCCGAGCACGGCGGTGTCCGCGAGCACGGCGGTGGGCTCCGTGCAGGTCACAGGTACCCACTCGACGGCGTACAACGGATCCCTGACGCCGACGGACTCGCGCAGTTGCTCCGCCTCGACCGGCCGCAGGGTCAACGCGGCAACCCGGGCGAAGGGTTGCCCGCCGGTGTCCGCGAAGTCCAGTGCGACGGTGTCCGCGTCGAGCCGGGATATCCGTACCCGGGCGGCAACGGCACCGGTCGCGGACAGGGCAACCCCGGACCACGAGAACGGCAGTCGCAACCGTCCGTCGTCCGCGCCCGGCTGCCCCGCCGTCACGATGGCGTGCAGCGCGGCGTCGAGCAGCGCCGGGTGAAGCCCGAAGCGGGCGGCATCGTCCCGGTGTTCGGCCGGCAGCGCCACATCGGCGTAGACGTCTTCGCCGAGCTGCCAGGCCGAGGTGAGCCCCTGGAACGCCGGTCCGTACTCGTATCCGCGTGCCGCCAGGTCCGGGTAGAAACCGTCCAGGTCCACCGGCCGGGCGCCGGCCGGGGGCCAGGCGCCGTCGGCACCGACGACCTCGGGTGCGGCAAACGGCTGGTCGGAGAGTCGGCCGACCGCGTGGCAGGTCCACTCGGCGCCCAGGTCCTCGTCGCCGGTCCGCGAGTGGACCGAGACGGCCCGACCGCCCGCCTCGTCCGGGGCGGACACGACGACTTGGACCGCCACGGTCCCGTGCTCGGGGACGGCCAGCGGCGCCTGAAGCGTCAGTTCGTCCACCCGGCCGCACCCGGCGGTGTCCCCGGCCCGTACCGCCAGTTCCACAAAGGCCGCCCCCGGTAGCAGCACCGTCCCGGCCACCGCGTGGTCCGTCAGCCACGGCTGCGCGGACAGCGACAGCCGCCCGGTCAGCAGCACGCCGCCGTCCACGCCGGACACGCAGGCGCCGACCAACGGGTGCTCCGCGTCCAGCAACCCCACCGCGCCGAGATCCCCGCGCACCCCGGGAGGGGCTTGCAGCCAGTAGCGGCGGCGCTGGAAAGCGTAGGTCGGCAGATCGACGTCCGCGGTACTGCGGTCGCGATCGCGGTCGCCCAGCAGCGGCGACCAGTCCACGGCGAGACCGTTCACGTGCGCTTCGGCGAGTGCTGTGGTGAAGCGGTTCAGGCCACCCTCGTCCCGGCGCAGCGTGCCCAGGACCACGGCCTGGGCATCGGCGGATTCGATCGTGCTCTCCACCGGGGTGGTGAGCACCGGATGCGCACTGGCCTCGATGAAGGTGTCGAAGCCCTGGCTCAGGAGGAGGCGGATCGTCTCCTCGAAGCGGACCGTCCGGCGAAGGTTGGTGTACCAGTAGGTGGCGTCCAGCGCGGTGGTCTGC
>NZ_JBVHLU010000283.1:0-1681 GCF_055558835.1 Embleya sp. NPDC025285 | reverse complement strand
CGGCGGGCCGAGTTGCCGGTGGCGGATGTGGTGGCCGTGCGGATTCGGGAGGTGGCGCGGGGGCTGGGTGTGAGTCCCGCGACGTTGCTGCATGTTGCCTGGGCGCGGGTGTTGTCGGTGTTGGCGGGCCGGGACGATGTCGTGTTCGGGACGGTGTTGTTCGGTCGGATGAACGCGGGTGCCGGTGCCGATCGTGCGTTGGGTCTGTTCATGAACACGTTGCCGGTGCGGGCGCGTACCGAGGGCGTGGGCGCCCTGGCGGCAGTGGCCGCGATGCGGGACCAACTCGCCGCGTTGCTCGAACACGAGCACGCACCGCTCTCGCTCGCGCAGCAGGCGAGCGGGATCACCGGCGACGCACCGCTGTTCACCGCCTTCTTCAACTACCGCTACAGCGGCGAACAGGGAACCGCCACGGATGTCGATGGTCGCCACGGAAGCGGCGAGATGGAGGGCATCCGCACGGTCTACATGCTGGACCTCACGAACTTCCCGCTGGCCGTGTCGGTGGACGACCTGGGCACCGACGGCTTCGTGATGACCGTGGACGCCGTCGCTCCCGCCGATCCGCACGTGGTCACCCGGATGTTGCACACGACGATCGAGAACCTGACCGCTGTGCTGGCGGACGGTGTCGAGGGCGAGGCCGCAGCCGACGTTGCGTTGGGCTCCGTGGCGGTGTTGGACGATGCCGAGCGGTCGCGGGTGTTGGTGGAGTGGAACGACACCGCCGTGGATGTAGCGGGTGTGTCGGTGCCGGAGTTGATCGCGGCGCGGGTGGCGGAGTCGCCGGACGCCGTGGCGGTGCTGTGCGACGGGGTCGAGACCTCGTACGCCGCGTTGGACGCGCGTGCGGGCGGCCTGGCGCGGTTGTTGCGCCGGTACGGGGTCGGCGCCGGCTCGGTGGTGGGTCTGTGTCTGCCGCGTGGTGTCGATGCGGTGGTGGCGATCCTGGCGGTGTGGCGGGTCGGTGCCGCGTATCTGCCGATCGACCCGGAGTACCCGTCGGATCGCATCGCGTTCATGCTCACGGACAGCCGTGCCGTGACGTTGATCAGTACCGAGGACCTGTTGGAGGAGTTGCCGGCCGGCCGGTTGCCCACGATCGCGATCGACACGCTCGGCGCGCCTCCGGAGGCGGCGGCCGAGACGGAGTCGGGTGTCGCGGTGCACTCGGAGGAGTTGGCGTATGTGATCTATACGTCGGGTTCGACGGGTCGGCCGAAGGGTGTGGCGGTCACGCACGGCGGGTTGGCGAACTATGTGGCGTGGGCTGTCGAGGCGTACGGGGTGGGGGCGTCGGGTGGTGCGCCGTTGCACTCGTCGTTGGCGTTCGACCTGACGGTGACGAGTGTGTTGTTGCCGCTGGTGTCGGGGTCGCCGGTGACGGTGAGTCCCGAGGGTGGTGCCGATGGCCTTGCGGGGTTGTTGCGTTCCGGGGCCGGGTTCGACCTGGTGAAGGTGGTGCCCGCGCACCTGCCGTTGCTGGGCGAGTTGTTGACGGAGGAGGAGGCTGCCGGTTCCGCGCGGTGTGTGGTGGTCGGTGGTGAGGCGTTGTTCGGGGCGGATGTGGCGGGGTGGTTGGTGCGGTCGCCGGGTTCGGTGGTGGTGAACGAGTACGGGCCGACCGAGACGGTGGTGGGTTGTTGTGTCTTCGAGGTTCGTGCGGGTGACGAGGTGT
>NZ_JBVHLU010000282.1:0-1724 GCF_055558835.1 Embleya sp. NPDC025285 | reverse complement strand
CCTATCAGCTGACGACGAAGGGGCTACGAGTACTTGAAGCTGCTCCGCAGGGGCTTCGAGATGTTCTCTGTACTGCCAGGATCGAGGACTTGCTGCAGGAGCGTGGCAGCGAAGTTTCACACATGGTCAACCATGCCATGCAGGTTGCCCTGGAGGGCGATGCCGAGCTGGCTGCTCAGCTGATCAGCCAGCTCGATGTTTTGCAGGACGAACAGGAAGAAGAACTTGAACACCGTCATCGCCCTGTTTTCTAGCTGCCCTTCCCTCAAGCGAGCCTTGCCCATGGCGGCTCTCGCTGCTGGTTGCACGGCTCTCGCCTTCGCGTATTTCCAGGATCGCAGCCCTACCCTGCAGTCCAGTGAAGTTCAGGTGGTGAGGGGGTTCATAACCCGCACTGGCGATCCAGCATTGATCGCTGCCTACAACGCCGCTGTTTCAGATGGTGAGCTTTCCAGGGCAGAAACTGAGGGCCTTATCGAGAGGGCGAAAGCCGCACCGCCAATATTCTTGCTGACCATTCCGCCAAAAAAATAGCAAATGCCTTTGCAGTTTTTTTAGCGTATTGTTAAGCTCACTTTTGTTTGTCTATGACGTGCTTCTAAAGTGATCTTTCCCTATGGTCAAAGCATCTAGTCGAATCGAGTACAGCGATTTTGAGCACATCATGATCCACCTGGCGGGTGAGCGTGGGTGGACCTTCAAATTCGGCGATGAGTCTGTTCCGGTCGAGGCTGTGTTCAATCATTCGACCTATGCCCCTGCCCTGTTGGCTGCAGCTGAAACCGAGCTCGCGGCCAGGCGGATCGGTGGCGACTTGGCTTTCGCCCTGGAGGGTGAGGGCAACTCCCTGTTCGGCGCCCGGGTCCGTTTGGTCAGCGAGCGGAACTCATTCCTAAGCCAGTTCTGGCGAATGGCCACCACGGCGCTGATTATCGAGTCCCTTCCTCGATCAGGCAACAGCATCATGCTCGACCAACTGCAGTACGTGCTGGGCGATCGCTTTGCTGACTACGTCGAAGCTGCTACGGCGGAGGCTTCCTGATGTCGATGTTGCGCAAGCTTCACAAGCAAGAGGTGGAGCGTTTTTCCAGCGGTGAACAAACCACTGCCACTCAGGCGGCAGTGGAGCCAGCTGCTGCACAAGGCGGTTCACTACTGGACGAATTTGAAAACATGCTGCTCGGCAAGCCCGAGCAAGCTGCAGCCCAGGCGGAGGTATCGCCGGCGCCGACCAGTCAGGTTGTGATCGAGACGCAAGTCGTCTCCCCGGCTGCACCGGAACCTAAGTCGGAGCTACCTGCAGAGCCAAAGGCTGATGAGGCTTCGCAGCCAGAAGCCCCGTCCGCAGCCCTGGTGCCAGGTTTCGCCGAGGTCCTCAAGGGCCTGGCTCCAGTCTTCAAGGCAGCAACAATCTACCCGGGGCATGACGCAGATCCGGCGAGGATCGCTGAGGCTGTACGTCGCATGTCTCTCGTTTCTACTGGCCTCGCCCAGCATATTGCAGGGCGAGTGGATCCTCAGGAGCTCGATGCCGCCTGGGCCAAGAAACACCTGCATGGTTTCACCGCCGAGCTCGTGGCCAGCCAGTGGATCTCGTGGTGCGTGAAGCCATCTCGCGATTGCAGGCGGCCGGGCAGGTGGAAACCCGCCATGGCATCGGCACCTTTGTGCTGGATACGCCAAGCCCCAGCGGTTTCCGGATAGACCCGGCCACTGTCGTTACC
>NZ_JBVHLU010000281.1:0-1729 GCF_055558835.1 Embleya sp. NPDC025285 | reverse complement strand
TGATCTTAGGCGCCCCTTGAAACCCCGCTGGCCGAACGCGGGCTTTGGAGCGTGGGCAACCCGGCAGGACGCCGGGTTAGCCGCGCTGGGCCAGGGATGGCCCATCGCGGCGGCCCACGGTCCAAAGCCGGAGTGAGGGCACACCGAGCCTAGGCGAGGTGCCGAGTGGTGGGGCATGTACGGGACAACCACATGGGTTACAAAAAAGTGCCTTCACATAGGTGACACTTTGATTGAAACATAACCGTTTTTTGCATCCCTAGCGTTTACTCGGCCCAAGATCACCGGACCGAAGATCACATTCCATATGCCATCACTGATCATCTCCATTCCGATGGTTTGATGGCTCAGCAAATTACCAACATAAATCCTTAGACCTGCTCGATTGATGATCCCACTACTGTCTGCCAGGTAACACTCGACATGACTCGCATAGCCCATCTCCGGCAACCGCTCCGGATAGACTCGTGTTGAAGGCATGTAACACGAGGCTGGCGTTTTCTGCCCAAGAGCCTCGTGTCCACGCTCGTAATTATAGTGCTGCACGAAGCGATCAAAGTGACGCTGCTGAGCATCCCACGCAACCGCCGGTGGTTGGGGTAACGTACTTTTCAGCGTCCTGTGCATACGTTCGTGGCGCCCGTTCTGATCAGGGCGGCCCGGTTCAATTCGCTCAGGAATGATCCCAAGTCGTAGCCACCAGATCGATAGCTGCGACAGCCCGGCACGGCCCGTGCTGGCAAACGGCACACCGTTGTCGGTACGGATGCGCTCAGGCAGCCCATATTCGCGGAAAACCCGCTCGAAGGTTTGCTGGGTTTCCTTGAAATTGGTGCTGGCCATACTCTCGCAGGCCAGTAAAAAGCGACTCGCGTGATCCATTATCGTCAACGGATAACACCACACACCTGCCCCTGTCAGAAATTGCCCTTTGTAATCAGCGCTGAAAAGCTGGTTGGGGATTTCTGCCTTACGTAAAGGCTTGGGATAGACAGCTACACGCGGGCGCAATTGCCGAGGCGTGATCAAATCAGCGGCCTTGAGGATGTTGTAAATGGTGGTTTTTGAGGGTGGGTTCTGCCCAGGAAAACGCCGTATCAAGTCGTTCTGGATCTTCTTCGGGCCGGGAACCGTTTCTCCAGTCGAACGCAATTCAATAATTGCCTGCCGGACAGCAAAAGGGACCACATACGTCTGATTGTGGCGGCTGCGACTTCGCTCTTCGAGGCCTCTGGGCCCCTCCGCTTTGTAGCGCTCGACCCATTTATAGCCAGTCTTGCGACTGATTTGATGGTCCAGGCACAGCTGGCTAAAGCTGTGCTCGTCCTCCAAATAGTCGGCGATGAACTTCACTCTGAGGTCCATAGGTTTCAGCTCTTTCCAGGGCATGGTCAGATCCTCGCGAAATCGACCCTGCCAGTTAAAAAACTGTTACCTATGTGCGTGAACTAATTTGTAACCCATGTGGGTGAGTCATACCGGCAAGAGCGTTTTGCTTACTTTTGCGCTTTTCAAAAGTGAGCCGCTGTAAGAGCGGAACCAATAGCGGCCGTTACCGCAGCAACGGATATGCACACCAACCAATCCAATGTGATCGGCTATAGTGCCCGACGACTCTGGAAAGGGAGACCCTTCGTGCGAATTGCGCTTTTACTGTCAGCCTGGCTCATCTGCCTGGGCGCCCAAGCCGCCCCTGTGGACGTCGCGACCCTGGACCGCGGCACCTGGC
>NZ_JBVHLU010000280.1:0-1772 GCF_055558835.1 Embleya sp. NPDC025285 | reverse complement strand
GGCTACACCGCGTCCGCACTGCGCGGTTCTTTCTTCCCTTGCAGTGACGCAATCAGCGGGCAGGAAACGTTCCCCTTCCGCGCATGGCAGGCGCACACCAAATCAGACAGCACGGCCTCCATGCGCGCCAGGTCAGCCATTTTCTCGCGCACGTCCTTGAGCTTGTGCTCGGCCAGACTGCTGGCTTCCTCGCAATGGGTGCCATCCTCCAGCCGCAGCAGCTCGGCGATCTCATCCAGGCTGAAGCCCAGCCGCTGGGCTGATTTCACGAACCGCACGCGCGCCACATCGGCGTCACCGTAACGGCGGATGCCGCCATAGGGCTTCTCCGGCTCAGGCAGCAAGCCCTTGCGTTGGTAGAACCGGATGGTTTCCACATTGACCCCGGCCGCCTTGGCGAATACGCCGATGGTCAGGTTCTCCAAATTGTTTTCCATATCGCTTGACTCCGTACATGAGTACGGAAGTAAGGTTACGCTATCCAATTTCAATTCGAAAGGACAAGCGCATGTCTGAACCAAAAACCGGGCGCGGCGCGCTCTTCACTGGAGGGCTTGCCGCCATCCTCGCCTCGGCTTGCTGCCTCGGGCCGTTGGTTCTGATCGCCTTGGGGTTCAGCGGCGCTTGGATCGGCAACTTGGCGGTGTTGGAACCCTATCGCCCCATCTTTATCGGCGTGGCGCTGGTGGCGTTGTTCTTCGCCTGGCGGCGCATCTACCGGCAGGCAGCGGCCTGCAAACCGGGTGAGGTCTGCGCGATTCCCCAAGTGCGAGCTACTTACAAGCTCATTTTCTGGATCGTGGCCGCGCTGGTTCTGGTCGCGCTCGGATTTCCCTACGTCATGCCATTTTTCTACTGATCGGAGTTCACCATGAAGAAACTGTTTGCCTCCCTCGCCCTCGCCGCCGTTGTTGCCCCCGTCTGGGCCGCCACCCAGACCGTCACGCTGTCCGTACCGGGCATGACCTGCTCCGCCTGCCCGATCACTGTCAAGAAGGCGATTTCCAAGGTCGAAGGCGTCAGCAAAGTTGACGTGACTTTCGAGACACGCCAAGCGGTCGTCACCTTCGACGATGCCAAGACCAGCGTGCAGAAGCTGACCAAGGCAACCGCAGACGCGGGCTATCCGTCCAGCGTCAAGCAGTGAGTCACTGAAAACGGCACCGCAGCACAACGGACGTCATTGTCTGGCGCCACAAACGATAAAGGATCTGTTGCATGACCCATCTAAAAATCACCGGCATGACTTGCGACTCGTGCGCGGCGCACGTCAAGGAAGCGCTGGAAAAAGTGCCAGGCGTGCAGTCGGCGCTGGTGTCCTATCCGAAGGGCACAGCGCAACTCGCCATCGTGCCGGGCACATCGCCGGACGCGCTGACTGCCGCCGTGGCCGGACTGGGCTACAAGGCAACGCTAGCCGATGCGCCACTGGCGGACAACCGCGTCGGACTGCTCGACAAGGTGCGGGGATGGATGGCCGCCGCCGAAAAGCACAGTGGCAACGAGCCCCCGGTGCAGGTAGCGGTCATTGGCAGCGGTGGAGCCGCGATGGCGGCGGCGCTGAAGGCCGTCGAGCAAGGCGCGCAGGTCACGCTGATCGAGCGCGGCACCATCGGCGGCACCTGCGTCAATGTCGGCTGTGTGCCGTCCAAGATCATGATCCGCGCCGCCCACATCGCCCATCTGCGCCGGGAAAGCCCGTTCGATGGCGGTATTGCGGCAACTGTGCCTACGATTGACCGCAGTAAGCTGCTGGCCCAGCAGCAGGCCCG
>NZ_JBVHLU010000279.1:0-1785 GCF_055558835.1 Embleya sp. NPDC025285 | reverse complement strand
GCCTCAATGCCGCTCAGTTACGCACATATGCGTGTGCCGTCGCCGGTGATGGTGTCGTTGTAGGACGACGGGTTCCCGGGGGACGGTATGAGGATTCGGCGAACACAGCGATGTCTTCGGTGATAGACGGGCGGACGACCAAGGCGGCTCGTTCGTAAGGAATTTCGTTGCTCATCGAGTGTGGCGTACCCGCTGAGGCCGGAGCGGTCGACCCGGCCCGCAGGCCTTCATCACGGAAGGTCGGTGCGGGGATCCGTGTCGGCGACCACATCGATCTGGGGGTGCTGACCGGCGAGTTGCCTCCCTCGTTGATCGATGAGGTGCTCCAGGAGACCGGGAAGCGGGAGAAGCGTCACCGCAAGTTGCCGGCCCGCGCCGTGGTCTATTTCGTCCTGGGAATGTGCCTGTTCAGCGGAGCCGACAGTCTTCGCCCGCCGGGCTACCGCTCGATCATGGGCAGCCTGCTGACCGGCCTGCACGATCTGTGCCGCAGAGGCGGTTACCTCGCGGCGACCAGTTCGGCGCTGACGCAGGCCCGCCGACGGCTGGGGGCCGCTCCCCTCAAGGCGTTGTTCGACCGGGTGCGCGGTCCGATAGCGCCGGAACGGTCTCCCTGGGCCGAGGCGTTCGGCCTGCGTGTGGTGGCGTGGGACGGTACGACATTGGAAGTCCCCGACAGCGACGCGAACGCCACCCGTTTTGGCCACCACGGCCATCACAAGGACAACCCGGGCCCCGACGCGCGCGCCCGGGCCGTCGCAACCGTCGCCCGATCCGGCCGTCGACACGGCGCCAGCCTGGGATCCAATCCACTGGTGCGGCTGATGATGCTCGTCGAGTGCGGCACCCACGCGGTGATCGACGGGGTCTTCGACGCGGCCGCGTCGGTATCCGAAACGGTCCTCGCGGCACGGTTGGTCGACTCGCTCGGCCCGGGAATGCTGCTTCTGGCCGACCGGAACTTCGCCGGACACGCGTTGTGGGGCCGGTGCGCGGACACCGGCGTGGATCTGTTGTGGCGGGTGAAGAAGAACGTGGTGTTCTTCGTGGTGGAACCGCTGCCCGACGGGTCGTTCCTCTCGGTGATGCCGACCCCGGCGGAGAGTCGGCGGCACGGGATGGCCCGATTTCACGGCAGGCCGATCGACGTGCCCCCACACGGGCACGTCATCCGCGTGCTCGAGTACAGCGTGACCGTCACCGGGGCGGACGGATCCGTACGCGTCGAGCCGTTCCGATTGGTGACCACGCTGCTCGACCACCGCCGGGCACCGGCCGTCGACCTCGCGGGCCTGTATGCCCAACGCTGGGAATCGGAGACCGTCTACTCCAAGTTCAAGACCCGCATGCGCGGAGCCGACACGGTGCTGCGTTCGCACAGTCCCGACGGCGTGGAACAGGAGATCTACGCGTTCCTGGTGCTCTACCAGGTCCTGTGCCGGATGCAGGTCGCCGCGGCCACCCACGGGCACGTCGATCCCGATCGGATCTCGTTCACCTTCACCATCCGCGTCGTCCGGGCACGCACCGCTCGACCGAACGCACTCCTGACCCCACGTCAACAACGCCTGACCCGCGCCGACTTCCTCGACGAACTCCTCCGTCACCGGCTTCCGCAACGTCGCTCCCGCCAGTCCCCCCGCCAACGCAGACCTCCGAAGAGCAAATACGCCCCCAAGCGCCGCGATCAACCAACCCCGTCCACCCGAACCGACTACCGGATCCGGATCACCCGCTCACCGGCGACAGCACACGGATACGCGCGTAACTGAGCGGCATTGAGGC
>NZ_JBVHLU010000278.1:0-1840 GCF_055558835.1 Embleya sp. NPDC025285 | reverse complement strand
AGCTTGACTCTGTCGGTGATCTTGGTGTTTCCCGGCGCGCGAGCATGATCGGCGGGCATGCTCGGGGCTGTTTCGAAGGCCGATCAGCAACCGAGGTGTCCGTTGTCGCTCCGTCCCCGTTCCGGTGAGCAAGTCCCGTCTCTGACCGTGCAGATCGCCCGGGCGAGCAATCCGGCCGGGACGACGGCGATGTGGGTCAGAGACCGGCTGGACGGACTGTGGAGTGACGAGGACTTCGCGGGCTGGTATCCGCGCGACGGGCGTCCCGGGCTCTCGCCTGCCCAACTCGCCACCGTCTGTGTGCTGCAGTTCCTGCTGGGCCTGTCGGACCGCCAAGCGGCAGAAGCGGTCCGCTGCCGCATCGATTTCAAATATGCCCTGGCCATGGAGCTGGACGATCCCGGCTTTCACCACAGTGTGCTGGCCGACTTCCGCGAGCGCATCGCCCGGAACGACCGCGCCGACCGTCTTCTCGACCTCGCGCTCGCGCGCCTGAAGGATGCCGGACTGGTACGCGAGCGCACCACGCAGCGCACCGACTCCACTCACGTCCTGGCCGCGGTGCGCGACCTGACCCGGCTGGAACTGGTCACCGAGGCCGTCCGTGCCGCGCTGGAAGAAGTCGCCCGTACCGCTTCGCACCTGCTGGTCGGCCTGGTCGACGAGGAATGGGGGCGCCGCTACGGTCGTCCCGTCCGCCTGGGCAAGAACCCCACGAGGCCCAAGACCAGGATCCTCGCTGCCGGCGACGATGCCCACCAACTGTTGGAACGCCTCCACCGCCACGGACCGGGCTACCGGCCCGGCCCGCAGGCCGAGGCTCTGCGGCGGATCGTCGTGCAGAACTACTACCGCGACGCGGCAGGCCGCCTCCGCTGGCGCACTGCCGAGGCGGACGAGGGCGGCCTGCCGCCCTCGTCTTCGGCGATCGTCTCGCCCTACGACACCACGGCGCGCTACGTGCGCCACGGGCACGTCATCCATTGGAAGGGATTCGCCGCGCATGTCACCGAGACGTGTGCCACCGGGAGCGTCAACGTGATCACGGATGTGGCCACCACCTCGGCCGCCACCAACGACGGCCAGGCCCTGCCCGGCATCCACGACCGGCTGGCGCGTCGCAGCCTGTTGCCCGACGAGCACCTGGTCGACGGCGGCTACACCTCCCTGGTCCACCTGGAACGGGCGAGGCGCGAACACCAGGTCACCGTCAGCGGGCCGCTGCCGGGCAACCCCACCCGCCAACACCGCCGGAACGAAGGCTTCGACCGCGACGACTTCCACATCGACTTCGGCCGCCGCCGGGTCACCTGCCCCCAGGGCCAGGTCAGCGCAGGTTGGCACGGCCCCTACCCGACCTCCTCGCCCACCGCGGCACCCCTGATCGTGGCCCGGTTCACCAAGAGCCAGTGCCGCCCCTGCCCGGTCCGCACCCGCTGCACCACCACCACCGACAGCGCCCGGACGGTGGGCTTTCCCCCACGAGAACTCCGCGACCTGCAACTCCGCGTCCGCGCCGAGCAGCAGACACCCGAATGGAAGACCCGCTACGCGGTCCGCTCCGGAGTCGAGGGCACCATCAACGAGTTCGCCCACGGACACGGAATGCGCCACTGCCGCTATCGAGGACAGCCGAAAGCCCACCTGCAACACGTCCTCACGGCCATCGCCGTGAACATCGAACGACTCAGCAGTCAGTCAGCGACCGAGGAACCCTCTACACCGAGACCCCCGACCGCCTTCCAGACCTTCCTGGACGAGAACGAGATCCCCCGGTCGAAATCCTGGCGAACTCTCGGCAGCTGAGCCCAACCTCCAAGATCACCGACAGAGTCAAGCT
>NZ_JBVHLU010000277.1:0-1841 GCF_055558835.1 Embleya sp. NPDC025285 | reverse complement strand
GGGGGAGCCGCCGTCGAGCCAACCCTTGCCGCTCGCGGTGGCGTAGCCGAAGCCGAACGTCTTGTCCAGGAACGCCCACAGGAACACGAAGCCCAACAGGACCCGCAGGCCGGCCACGGCGATGTCGGTGGTGCGGACCGCGGCGACGGCCGGGGAGCCGGTCGCGGTGTCGAGCGCCGACCCGTCGACCGTGGCCTGGGGCGCCGGAGCGGAGCGGTGCGGCAGGTGCAGGCGCGAGGGCATCCGGTGCTGGTGCGACGTTGCCATGTCGATTCCCTCCCTGGTGACGCCGGGCCCGGTGCCCGGCGCTCGGCCACGAACGTGTTCCGCCGGGCCGTGACATCAATCTCCCGTGTGTCCGGTGCCCGCCCCAGGGCCGACCGGCCCGACCTGTCGGGTCCAACAGCCGGTTGCCCGCGCGGCGTTGCGGCGAGCGGTGCAGGCGCGCAGCGAAATGCGGGCGGTCGCCCCCGACGGATCGGGGACGACCGCCCGCGGCCGATGGGCACCCGGGAGCGCATCGCACCTTTGTGCCATGCCCTCCGTTCGCCCGTGACCGAAACGGCGGGTCAGTCCACGGGCACGAGGAGGACGGGCGCGTGTGCGTGATGCAGGACCGTGTGGCTGACCCGGCCCAGGCGGGTCCCGAAACGGGCGGTGCGTCGGTGGGCGGCCAGGACCACCAGGTCGGCCTCGCGGGACGCCTCCACCAGTGCGCGACCCGCGCCTTCGCGCACGAGCCGCACCTGGGACTCGATCTCGGGGTGCTTGGCCCGAGGTGCAGCCGTCCATGTGTCCAGGGCGTCGCGCCGCAGGGCGCTTGCCGCGGCCAGGGACTCCAGCGCAGGCGCGGGAAGCCCGATCGGCGCGGGCGTGACCGGTGGGAGCGCGTTGAGCGCGCACACCCGCAGATGCCGCAGCTGGGCCTCCTCGTAGGCGGCTTCCACGGCGGGCCGGCAGTCCGCGCCCTCGACGCCGACCACGACCAGGCCCTCGGGGCCGCCGTCCACGGCCGGTGAGGGGTCGTGTTCGCCACGCACCACGAGCAAGGGGCACAGTGTGTAGGCGGCCACCGACAGGCTGACCGAGCCCAGCAACAGGCCGGCCATGCGTCCGTGCCCGCGGCTGCCGACCACCACGAGCGAAGCGTGTTCGGCGCAGGCGAGCAACACCTCGTGCGCGGCGCCGCGGCGGACCCGCCCGATCGTCCACACCTGCGGGTGCAGCGCCTGCGCGTGCGCGACGGCCGCCTCGGTCGCCTCCTCCGCCTCCCGGCGGACCTGCCCGACGTAGGAGTCGAGTTGGCCGTCCTCCGGCAGCGTCCACGCGGCGACGATCTCCAACGGCAGACCGCGGTTCGCCGCCTCCAGGGTGGCCTGGGTGACTGCGGACAGTGCGGCGGGCGAACCGTCCACGCCGACGACCACGTGCCCGACGGGAGCGTGCGGGGTGACAGACATGGACTCGTCCCTTCTCGACGGCAACACCTCGGCAGTGCCTGCCTGTTGAGTCCATGTCAGCGCATTCCGAAGGGCGCCGTAGGGGCCGTTCGGAATGGGTGACCGGGCCGGTCGGCCCGGTCACGGCCCGGTCGGCATAGGCTGTGCGGTCGGGGGCTGATCCCGTGTCCCGTCCGAGACGAGCTGGCGGCGATTGTCGGCGTCAGCCCAGCGGGACGCGCCATTCCAGGAGGGCTCCGCGGTCGGGGGCGGGCCCGAACGAGCAGGTGCCGCCGAGGGATTCGGCCCGTTCGCGCATGTTCGCCAACCCGCTGTCGCGGGTCGGGTGCGCCGGTGGGCCAACGCCGTCGTCGCGCACCCGCAGCCGCACGTGGTCGCCTT
>NZ_JBVHLU010000276.1:0-1900 GCF_055558835.1 Embleya sp. NPDC025285 | reverse complement strand
ACAGTGATGGCAAAACAAGTTGAGATGCCGCTCGATAGCTTCGAACGCGACCTGGTTCAGGGCAGCACGAAGAAGGCTATGTCGGGATCGAAAAGCCGTGATCTCTGGCAGGTGGATCCCCGCGAACTGAAGTTCATGTCGGGCTTTAATGCGCGCACTCCGCGCCCTGGTCTGGAAGCGCATATCCGGGCACTGGCGGACTCGATGAAGTCCGAAGGCTACTACATGGACAAACCCATCGCGGTGTACATCGCTCGCGAAGGTGATCAGGAGGTCAAGTACGTCTCCGATGGCCACTGCCGGACCAAGGCCGTGCTTCTGGCTATTCAAGAAGGCGCCGAGATCGAAACGATTCCTGCGGTACCGGAAGAGCGCGGCGTCTCCCTGGAGGACCTGACCGTAAAGCTGTACCGCAGCAACACCGGTTTGCCCCTGACGCCTTACGAAACGGGCCTGGTTTGCAAACGCCTGATTCGCTACGGCCTAGAGCTCGAAGTCGTCGCCGATCGGATGGGCCTCGGTACTGCCTATGTCGATGGCCTGCTGATGCTCGTAGGGGGACCGAAATCTATTCGTGATGCCGTTATCGACGACCGGATCTCGGCCACTGAAGCGGTCAAGCTGCTGAAGACGCATGGCGACAAGGCCGTCGAGGTTCTTGAGCAGATGCTTGCTGCAGCACAGGCCCAGGGCCGGAACAAAGCGACTGCGAAGCACGCGCCTGGCGCAGCAATCAAGCGAGTGGTGAAGAAGCACTCTGACTCGCTCTACCAGGCTGCTAAGACCGTTCGCCAGGATCCTGGCTATACCTCCCTGGCTGTCGAGACTCGGCTGCTGCTCGATGAGCTGCTGCGTACCCTCGACAGGGCTGAAAAAGATCTGGCGACTGAGGACTCCGACGCGCCTGAAGAGGAACGACAGCAAGCTTAGGTGCTCGCTGTTTTCACCGTGAAAACTGAAAAACCAACCCAAGGATAACAAGCGATGAAGCGCTTCCTGATTGTTGCTGTAATGTTTCCCATGCTGGCCACTTCGGCTCTGGCGGAATCCGGGTCGAACATCTTTCTGAGCGGTAAGGTGTTCAAAGGGGACGAGGTTGTCGCTTCGTTTGCCGCACCGACTCTTCTGGGGAATACCCTTCCCGTTAAAGACCAGGTCCTCCACAGCTATATCGAAAAAGCTGTAAGCGACGGCAAAAAAACGACGCTGATTCCGGGCAAGCTTGTTACGGGCCTCGATATGTCGATGACTCCGACAGCTGTTGTTGGTGAAAACGTGATCGTCGCCGTAAAAGGCTCGCTGGCTGTGCTGGAGGGGTTCGACAAGGCGCCCCTGGCTGGTACTAATCTGGCGATTGATTTGCCGAAGATGAGCCGAAACGAGTTCAGTCAGTCGTTCGAAATCAAAAAGGGACAGCCCCTGGAGTTCGGTTTCGGAGGGTGCACTCTGGTCGACGGTAATCCGACCAATTGCAGCCATAAGCTGATTCTTGATGCTTCTGCAAACAACTGATTCTGCTAGTGGCCTGGCTTTGCCAGGCCACTGTTTGAGATCGCGAGGAAAATACTCAGATGGCAAACAAAAGAAAAACCCCAGCGCAACTGCAGTCCCAGTGCGACGCTTGGAACAAACTGCACGGGCTCGGCACGCTAATCGCCTACGAGGACATCCGCGGTGAAGGGGAGACGCATCGGGGCAAGTCCACCACCGAGGCGCAAGTGCTTGGTGGCCACTCGGCAGTCATTTGGCTGGAAGGGAAGAGTGGTTGCGTTAGCCTCGATCATTGCATGGCTCTGGCGTCGTAAGAGACACACATGATGAAGAACATAGTTTTCTCACTCGCTCTGCTTGGGGCTCTGACGGAGACTGGCCCGGCCTTTGCCGAAAGTAAGTCACTACC
>NZ_JBVHLU010000275.1:0-1971 GCF_055558835.1 Embleya sp. NPDC025285 | reverse complement strand
TTTCAGGCCTCGTGGTGTCCCTGGAACCCCCTGGGGGCGAACCGATGGGGGGGGGGGGCCGGGGGGGGGGGGGGGGGGCCCCCCGGGGGGGGCCCCCCCCACTTTCGCGTGTGCGAATGCGTGTGTGCGGAGGTGGAAGCGGTCAGCGTGGCAGGGGTCTTCGACGGCGGATCGGCGTTGGGGCGGCTTCGGGGCGGGGGATCAGCTGACCCCGCCCGGCGCGTGCCGGCGACGGTCGTGCTCGCGGACGATGGCGAGGGCGTGCCCGTGTCCGAGGTTGTGTTCGCCCTGGAGCCAGGAGACCCGGTCCTCGAACCGGGAGAAGGCCGGACCGGCCTCGATTTCCCGGAACCAGTCGGGGAGTTCGCGGCCGGTGCAGGCGGGCACCCGGGCCACGAGGTTCCGGTGGGTCTCTTCGGAGAAGTGCAAGGACATAAGCGCCTCCGGTGAGCGTTCCGTTACCCGAGCGTGCATGACGGGCGAACGGTTGGCAAGCGGTCGAAGCCGACCCGCACGCGGTGTGCGCACTGGGTACGCTCCGGTTATGTCGTCCCGCATCCCCATCCCGCCGGTCGGGAAACCGTCCGCTTCCCTCACGGTTGACGTGGCCCCGTTCGTGAAGGAGTCCGGTGCGGTCGCCGACCGGCTGCGGCACCTGTCCGAGGCCCGGTTGAAGGCGCCGCTGACCGCCCGTCAGGAGACCTCGCCGACCCGAGCCGGCGCGGCGCTCGCCTTGGCCCAGTGCCTGGCCGACCTGGCGGCCGCGGTCGAGGGCGAGCCGCTGCGCGAGGTTCCGGATCTGGGGGTGTTCGCGGTCGGCGACCAGGTGGCGGTCACCTCCGGCGATCTGGCCTCGGCGCTGGGGCTGTTGGCCGAGGAGCACACGCTGGTCCTGCAGGACGGTGAGGCCACGACGGCCGCCGACGTGGTGCGTCGGGCGCGGGAGATGGTTCGGGAGTTGTCGGCGGCGATCTGAGCGGGCGGGGCGGGGGCGGGTGCGGTTGGTGCGATGTGCGGGCCGTGCGCGGCGGGGGCGGTCCCGTTACGCCGGCGGCCGTACGTACAGGCGGTCGGCCAGTGCGTACGTGGTGTCCTCGTCCAGGCCGAAGGTCAGTGCCCAGCCGCCGCCGACCTCGCAGGTGCCGAGCAGGCGTACCGGTAGACCGAGCGAGAGCGCGACGTCGATCAGCGAGGCCGCCTCCGGGTCGCCGGGCATCACCACCAGCGAACTGCCGTCGGCGAAGTCGAGCACGTCCAAGCCGCCGGAGCCGCCGGGCGAGCCGGTGCGCACGCGGGTGATCGGGGTGGCGCCGGCGATCAGGCCGGTCAGGTAGCCGCCGGTGAGGTGGGTGGGCAGCAGCGGGGTCAGGTTTTCCGACGGATGCGGGCGCCGACCGCTCGTGTCGTCGGCCGGTGGGTCGCGGTACGCGCTCTCGTCCGCGAACTCGTCGCGCCCGGGCCCGGGGACGGTCAGCGGTGGTCGTTCGGCGTCCCGGCTGCGGAAGAGATGGTCGACGAACGCCTGGTCCCAGATCTCCGCGGCCGCGCGGGCGCGGTGTCGCCGGCACAGTCGGCGCACGAGGGTGGTCACCGCGACGGCGCACGCGGCGGTGATCAGGACGGGGACGATGTAGGCGTTCGACATGACAAGATCCGCAACCCTTGGCCGGCCCGAGGAACAGCTTCCCTTCCAGGGTCGCGCTGCCGGCCGGTTGTCGCCAGAGCGTGACATCCCTACCCGAGGGGACCTTGGGCTGCTCCGAGTGGGTGACGGCGCCGCATGGCCCGCCCGGGGTGTCCCGGACGGGCCGCACGGCATGCGTCGGACGTGCCGGGCGCGACGGCCGCGGCCGGCGTGCCGGGTCAGCTCAGGCGCTCGAGCACCATCGCCATGCCCATGCCGCCGCCGACGCACATGGTCTCCAGGCCCCACTGCTTGTCGTGCCACTGCAGCGAGTTGATCAACGTGCT
>NZ_JBVHLU010000274.1:0-1971 GCF_055558835.1 Embleya sp. NPDC025285 | reverse complement strand
TCTCGGGATGATCTCCGGCTAGTCGGGTCGCCCCGGGCGTCTCAGCCCGGGGCTCCCACGGAACCGTGCGTAAAGATCTCTCTTTACACGGCTCTTGTCGTTCTGGTCACCAGACAGCCGGGACCCAGGTCACCCAGGCCCAGTGGGCGAAGAACTTCGGCCATAGCCTCACGACCGTCGCCCACTGCGCTTGGGCTCGCTTGCGTCCCCGCAGCCGTTTGTACTTGTTGCGCGACCACCGCATCAGGTAGGCGTTGATGCGGCTCAGGAGGGGATTCAGCGCGGAGCGGTGGAACGCCCCGTAGTACTGCATCCACCCTCGCACGACCGGGTTGATCATTCGTGCGAGGTCGTGTTCGGAGGAACCGGTGCGGTGGTGGAGCCGCCAGGCCCGCACCGTCGCGCCCATCTTCTTCAAGGCGTCCTTGCTGACCGCCGGGTTGAAGCCCAGTCGCATCTTCCCGGTCTTGGTCCGCACCTCGCGCGGCCGGAAGGTGAACCCCAGGAACGCGAACGACGTGTGCTCATGCGAGCCGCGCCGCCGATCGTCCTTGCAGTACACGATCCGGGTCTTCTCCGGGTGCAGCTCCAGCCCGATTTCGCGCATCCGCTCCCTGGTCGCCGCCAGGACGGCCTGGGCCTGCTCCAGGCTGGAGCAGTGCACAACCGCATCGTCGGCGTAACGTTCGAACACCGCGCCCGGGAACTCCCGGGTCATCCAGGCGTCGAACGCGTAGTGCAGGAACAGATTGGCGAGCACGGGTGAGATCGCTGAGCCTTGTGGGGTTCCGCGATCTCGTTCGGCCAGCGTGCCGTCGGACAGTGCCAGCGGGGCGGCGAGCCACCGCTTGACATACAGCACCACCCACGGCAGATCGCAGTGCACCGTCACCGCTTTGACGATCAGGTCCCACGCCACGGAGTCGAAGAACTTCCGGATGTCGAACTCGACCACCCAGTCGTACTCCCAGCACCGCTGCCGACAGACCCCGACCGCGTCCAGCGCCGAGCGGCCCGGCCGGTAGCCATAGGAGTCCGGATGGAAGATCGGCTCGACCCTCCGCTCCAACTCCATGGCCGCAACCGTCTGCGCGACCCGATCGGCCACGGTGGGCACGCCTAGGATTCTCGTGCCCGTTCCGTGCGCCTTGGGGATCTCCACGGCCTTCACCGGCGGCGGAAAGTACGTCCCCGAGGACATGCGGTTCCAGACCCGATACAGATTTTTCTTCAGGTCCTTCTCGAAGTCCGCGATCGACTGCCCGTCCACTCCGGCTGAGCCCTGGTTCGCCTTGACCTTCTCCCACGCCACCTGGACAGCCCGCTTCGAGATCTCGAACGGCTTGCTCGGTGCTTTCAACTCGTCCATGCGACTCCTCCCGGAGCACTTCCGGTTGATCGTACGAACACAGTCACGAACGACCCGGCCCCTTCGCTCCAGCCCTGTTACAGGGCCTTCACCGCTACTACGAGCCGATCCGCCGGCACGTCCGGCCATGGGTACTCTGACGCCGCCTCCGGGTCGTCCCGAACCACGGCTCTCCCCTGTCGCCCCTCGGGGCGGTATCCGAACGTGCCTTCTCCTGTTCCGCTCGAACGCCGCAGACCGGGCTCGCGCCACCTTCATGCCGGACACCGCCTGGCCAGTAAGCGGGTTTCCGCCAGGCTCATCCCGGGGCCTTTTCGACGCCCCGGTTTTGATGTCATCTAGGCAAGTTTCGACACGTCAGCAGTGGTTCACTCGCGTTCGCCTTCCCGGTCCCCACCTGACGGATCACGTCCGCCTTTTCCTCATCGCTCACCACGACTGTCTTCAGCAAACGCAGCATGAGGCGGTTTGAAGCCTCCCACCGCAGGGCGGCTCCGAAGGGCCAAGACCTTCATCGTTCGAGCAGCATCGCTTCAGATCGCTCTCCTACACGAGGTCTCCTCCACGTTCAGGACACACCGAAAATCTTGCCAGAGCCACAT
>NZ_JBVHLU010000273.1:0-2044 GCF_055558835.1 Embleya sp. NPDC025285 | reverse complement strand
ACCCCCCACACACCCCACTGATCTCCAACACCACCGGCACCATCGCCACCACCGAACAACTCACCGACCCCACCTACTGGACCAACCACATCCGCAACGCCGTCCACTTCCACGACGGCATCACCACCCTCCACCACCAAAACGTCACCACCTACCTGGAGTTGGGACCCGACACCACCCTCACCACCCTCGCGCAGGAGACGATCGACGACCTCCGGCAGGCGGACCAGTCCTCGGCCGGTCGGGAATCCGTCTTCATCCCGACCCTGCGCCGCAAGCACGGCGAGCCGGACACGTTCACCGCCGCCGTCGCGCACACCCGCCTGCTCGACGGGCTACCGGACTGGACTTCGCTGCTCACGGCAGGCGAGTCCGCCGTCGGGCTTCCCACGTATCCGTTCCAGCATGAGCGGTACTGGCTGGCGGCGCCGGCCGGCGGGAGCGACGTGACGTCCGCCGGTCTGTACGCCGCCGGGCACGCCCTGCTGGGAGCGGCGATCGCCCCCGCGGACGGCGACGGGCTGTTGTTCACCGGCCGCCTGTCGCTGCGCGCGCAGCCGTGGCTGGCCGATCACGCGATTGTGGACACACCCCTGTTGCCCGGGGCCGCGTTCGTCGACCTGGCGATCCGGGCCGGCGACCACGTCGGACTCGACGTCGTGGAGGATCTCACCCTCGAAGCCCCGCTCGTGCTTCCCGAGAGTGCCGGCGTGTTGATCCAGATCGCGGTGGGTGGTCCGGACGAGACCGGCCGGCGATCGATCACGATCCACTCGCGGAGCGAACACGACGCGGAACCCGGCCTCCCGGCCGACCACGCCGAAGCCTGGACACGGCACGCGGTCGGCACGCTCGCGGCCGGCACGCCGGTGGATCCGCGCGACCTGGTCGAGCAACACGAGGTATGGCCGCCCGAGCACGCGACGCCGATCGACCTCGCCGACGCGTACGCCTCGCTCGCCACACACGGGCTGTCCTACGGACCGGTGTTCCGGGGATTGCGGGCCGCCTGGCGGTCCGGGGGCGACCTGTACGCCGAGGTGGCTCTGCCGGACGGCGTCACCCCGGACGGGTTCGGCCTGCATCCCGCGCTCTTGGACGCGGCGCTGCACACGCTAGCGCTGATCGCGCTCGCCGACGACCCCGAGCGCATCCAGCTCCCCTTCGCCTGGACAGGCGCCCGCCTGCACGCGAGCGGTGCGACCACACTGCGCGTACAGGTGACGACCACGGCCGAGCACACCGCGAGGCTCGCCCTCACCGACCGCGCCGGCACGCCCGTCGCCACCATCGACGCCCTAACCCTCCGGCCCACCGACACCCGGCAGTTGCGCTCCGGACCCACCGCCGGAAACCACCTGCACCACGTCGTCTGGAACCCCGCCGCCGGGCTGCCGACCGACGTGCCCGCCGCGGCCTGGACCCTGCTCGCGGCCGACACCCACCCGCTCGCCGCGAAGGCGGAGGCGATCCGGCCCACACTCGCGGCACTTCTGGCGGGGCTACCCGAGGACGCCCCGGTCCCCGAAACCGTCGTCGCGGCCATCGAGCCATCCGACGACACGCCGGCGGGCGTAGGTGCCGCCACTCGCGACACGCTCGCGTTGGTCCGGGACTGGCTCGCGGAGGATCGTCTCGCCGACAGCCGCCTCATCCTCGTCACCCGGAACGCCGTCGCCACCACGGCCGACGCGGACATCCACAGCCTGGCCGCCGCCGCCCAATGGGGCCTCGTCCGAACCGCGCAGGCGGAGAATCCGGACCGGTTCACCCTCGTCGACATCGAAACCGACACGGACGGCGAACGCGCCGCCTCCGCACTCGCCGCGGCCCTGGCCACCGATGAGCCACAGATCGCCCTGCGTGCAGGCACCGTGCTCGTCCCCCGGCTCACCCGGCTGACACCGAACCCGGCTCCCGACGCACCGACCGCGCGCCCGCTCGACCCGAACGGCACCATCCTGATCACCGGCGGCACCGGCACCCTCGGCAGCCTCACCGCACGACACCTCATCACCCGACACGGCGCCAAACACCTCCTGCT
>NZ_JBVHLU010000272.1:0-2072 GCF_055558835.1 Embleya sp. NPDC025285 | reverse complement strand
CTCGCGAGGCACCGCTTTTTCTTTCCCCCGCTTCGCTCCTCCAAGAAAAAGCGGTGCCTCGCTCGGGGCTTCGTGTCCCTCCGCTTCGCTCCGGGTCACGAAGCCCAAGCTTGCGGCTCCGCCGCTCTCCGCGCTTCGCGCGTCGATCACTGGGGTGGGCGCGGGTCGGGGGCGCTGACGCGCCGGGGGTGCGCGGTCGGGGTGGGCTGGGGCGGGTGTCTGAGCCTGGGGCGGTGGCGGGGGCGTGGGGGTGGGGGTCCGATGCACGCGTGGCGTTACTGCGGGGGAGGACGCGCCGGGGTGGGTGTGGGTCGTGGGTGTGGTGGGTCGACGGTGGCGGGGTTGTGGGGGAGCGAGACAGGCGGCGTGACGTTACCGCAGGGAGAAGACGTGCCGGGGGCGGGCGCGTGTCCCCGGATGGGACGGCCGAACAGCCGGGGTCGTGGGTGTGGTGAGTCGGAGGCATTGGGGGCGTGGGGTGGCGGATCGTCGCGTCCGCGGCGCGGGCGGGGGGGTGTGTGGGTCTTACGAACGGGTGACGTTGGTGTGGTTGGGGGGTTTCGGGGGTGTGTGCGTGTCTAGCGTTGGCGGTATGCGAATCCTGGTTACCGGCGGCGCCGGGTTCATCGGAGCACACGTGGTCGAGTGTTTGACCGAGTCGGGGCATGACGTGCGGGTGCTCGACGTGGTGGAGGTCGAGGGCGTGGACGCGGTGCGGGGGGACGTGCGCGATCCGGCGGTGGTCGATCGGGCGTTGGTGGGCGTGGACGCGGTGTGCCATCAGGCGGCCAAGGTCGGGTTGGGGCTGGACCTGAACGACGCGCCGGACTATGTCGGTTGCAACGACCTGGGCACCGCGGTGTTGCTTGCCGCGATGGCGCGGGCGGGGATCGGACGTCTGGTGTTGGCGAGTTCGATGGTGGTGTACGGAGAGGGCCTGGGGCATTGCGTCGAGCACGGTGAGGTGATGCCGGGTCCGCGGCCGGTCGAGGATCTGATGGCCGGCCGCTTCGAGCCGCCCTGCCCGACCTGCGGGCGCGCGGTCACTCCCGGCCGAATCTGCGAGGAGGCCGCACCCGACCCGCGCAACGTGTACGCCGCGACCAAGCTCGCCCAGGAGCACCTGGCCGGCGCCTGGGCCCGGGCCACCGGAGGCGTGGCCACCGCGCTGCGCTACCACAACGTGTACGGCCCGAGGATGCCGCTGGATACCCCGTACGCCGGCGTCGCCGCGATCTTCCGCTCGATGCTGCGCGCCGGCATGCCGCCGAGGGTGTATGAAGACGGCGGCCAACGCCGCGACTTCGTCCACGTCCGCGACGTCGCCACCGCCAACCTGGCCGCCCTGGACCGCTCCGGCCACGGCCTGCGCACCTACAACGTGGCCACGGGCGTCCCCCACACGGTGGGCGAAATGGCCACCGCACTCGCCAAGGCCCACGCCGGCCCCACCCCGATCACGACCGCCGAATACCGCCTCGGCGACGTCCGCCACATCACCGCCTCCGCGGCCCGCCTGGAATCCGAACTCGGCTGGCAAGCCCAAACCGACTTCGCCACCGGAATGGCAGAGTTCGCCACCACCACATGACCCCTGGCCCACCCACCGACACAGCCCCACACTCAGCACTCACCCCAACTACCCACCCCCGCGCTCCAGACAAGCCGCCCACCCACAACGCCGACCCGGGCCCGTCGATCCGCCCCACACACAACCCCGCCACCGTCGACCCACCACACCCACGACCCACTCCCACCCCAGCGCGTCTTCCCCCGCAGTAACGCCACGCGTGCGTCGGACCTCCACCCCCACGCCCCCGCCACCTTCGTCTCACCGCGCCGCCGGCCCACCCCCGCCGCGACCCACCCGCCCCGACCGCGCACCCCCGGCGCGTCAGCGCCCCCGACCCGCGCCCACCCCAGTGATCGACGCGCGAAGCGCGGAGAGCGGCGGAGCCGCAAGTTTGGGCTTCGTGTCCCGGAGCGAAGCGGAGGGACACGAAGCCCCGAGCGAGGCGCCGCCTTTTTTCTCGGAGGAGCGAAGCGGGGGAGAGAAAAAAGGTGGTGCCTCG
>NZ_JBVHLU010000271.1:0-2080 GCF_055558835.1 Embleya sp. NPDC025285 | reverse complement strand
CCGAGCCTCGAACAACCCCACAACCGAAACCGAATCCCGATCCACAGCGGTGTCGTTCCACCCCACCAACACCCGAGACCGCTCATCGTCGGTGAACGCATCAACTGCGGCGAGCCGGATGCCCGGGTCGTCGGTCACCGTGCGCAGCACACGCACCAGTCGGTCGGAGACCGCCGCAACCGATGCCGAGTCGAACAGATCGGCGGCGCCGGTCAGGCCCCCCGTCAGACCGGCCGGGCGACCGCCCCGGTCCACCTCCTCCGCGAGGGTCAGTTCCAGGTCACACTTCGACGCCGGGCGCATCCCCGCGACGCTCTCGACCTCCACTCCCGCGAATGCGAGCCCGGCCCGCTCCGTGTTCTGGAGCGTCAACATCACCTGGAACAGCGGGTGTCGCGCCAACGACCGCGCCGGCGCCAACGCCTCCACCAACCGCTCGAACGGCACATCCTGATTCCCGAACGCGGCAAATCCGGTGTCCCGAACCCGGCCCAGCACCTCCCGGAACGTCGGATCTCCGGTGAGATCGGTGCGAATTACCAGACTATTGACGAAGCAACCGACCAGGTCGTCCAGCCCTTCGTCCGTCCTCCCCGCCACGGCCGACCCGATCGGGATGTCCGTCCCGGCACCCAACCGCGACAACAACACCGCCAACGCCGCCTGAAGCACCATGAACACCGTGGCGCCTTCGGACCGCGCCAACTCGACCAACCGAAAATGCAGTTCAGCCGAGATTTCCAGCGGCGCGTTGTGGCCGATATGACTCGCCACCGCCGGGCGGGGCCGGTCCACCGGGAGTTCGAGCTCCTCCGGGGCACCCGCCAGTGCATCCCGCCAATACGTCACCTGGCGTGACAGCACGCTGTCCGAATCGTCCGCCTCGCCGAGCAACTCCCGCTGCCACAACGCGTAGTCGGCGTACTGCACCGGCAACGGAGCCCACTCCGGCGCTCGTCGGCCACACCGCGCTGCGTAAGCGACCGAGATGTCCCGGCCCATGGGCCCCCACGACCACCCGTCACCCGCGATGTGGTGCACCACCAGAACCAGGACGTGCTCCTCGGGCCCGACCGGGAACAGGGAGGCCCGCAGCGGCGGCTCGCAGGCCAGGTCGAAGGCGTAATCACCTGCCCGACGCACCGCGTCGGGCAGATCCGCCGCGTCGACCGGGCCCATCACCTGTAGTTCCCAGCACAGTTCCTCCGGCTCCAGGATGCGCTGGAACGGCTCGCCGTCCGCGACGTCGTAGACGGTGCGGAGCACTTCGTGGCGCACCACGACGTCCCGCAGCGCCGCCGACAGCGCGTCACGATGCAGCCGTCCGGTCAACCGCAGCACCGCAGGAATGTTGTGTGCCGGATTGGGCCCTTCGAGTCGGCTCAGGAACCACAACCGTCGCTGCGCGAATGACAACGGAATCATCGGGGCTCCTCTGGTCTACGCATGGGCCGCAGTACCGGCCGCCGACCTGACGTCTGATTGCCGATCCGACCCGCGAGCCCGGCGACCGTGGGTGCCTGGAAGAGCGCGCGGATCTCGAGGTCGACACCGAGCGTGCTGCGAATCCGGGAAAGAAGCCGAGTGGCGAGCAACGAATGGCCGCCGAGCTCGAAGAAGTTGTCGTCGATCCCGACGGCATCGCGCCCGAGCACCTGGGCGAAGGCCGCACACAGGGTCTCTTCCTGCGCCGTACGCGGTGCCCTGTACGCGGTCACGGCGAAGTCCGCCGCCGGGAGTGCCTTGCGGTCGAGCTTGCCGTTGCTCGTGAGCGGGAGGGCGTCGAGCACGACGACGACGGCGGGCACCATGTACTCCGGCAGCCGCGACGCCGCGAACCGCCGCACGTCGTCGGGCAGGGCGTCATCGGACACCTCGCCGTCCCGGGCCGGGACCACATAGGCGACCAGGTGCGTACCGGTGGCCTCGTCCACGCGCGCGACGACCACCGCTTGGGCCAGATCCGGATGAGCGAGCAGCGTCGTCTGCACCTCGGCGGGTTCGATCCGGAAGCCCCGGATCTTGACCTGATCGTCGACCCGGCCGGCGAACAGCACCTGACCGTCGTGGGTCCACCGGG
>NZ_JBVHLU010000270.1:0-2136 GCF_055558835.1 Embleya sp. NPDC025285 | reverse complement strand
GTGTTGTCGTTGGAGGACGCGTGCCGGCTGGTGGTGGCGCGTGGTGGGTTGATGCAGGCGTTGCCGGTCGGTGGTGCGATGGCGGCGATCGGTGCGGCCGAGGCGGATGTTCTGCCGTTGCTGGCGGGGCGGGAAGACGTCGTCGGTGTCGCGGCGATCAACGGCCCGACGTCGGTGGTGGTTTCCGGTGCCGAGGAGGTGGTTTCCGAAGTCGCGGCCCATTTCGAGGGGTTGGGGCGTCGGGTGCGGCGGCTGCGGGTCAGTCACGCGTTCCACTCGCCGCTGATGGATCCGATGCTCGACGAGTTTCGCGGCGTGGTCGACGAACTCGCCTACGGCCGAGCCGAGTCCGACTACCTGTCGACGGTCGAGGCCGACGGTGACTGGACCGATCCCGAGTACTGGGTGCGTCACGTCCGGCAGCCGGTGCGCTTCCACGACGCGATCGTCGCGCTCGAGGCGCGAGGCGTCGCGGCGTTCGTGGAGCTCGGCCCCGACGGTGCGCTGACCGCGCTGATCCGGGGCGGACTCGACGCCGCCGACGACGCGGTGACCGTGGTGCCGGTCCTGCGCAAGGACCGTGCCGAGGCGGAGAGCGCGCTGTCCGCGCTGGCGACCCTGCATGTGCGCGACGTGGTACCGGACATCCGCTGGGACACCTTCCACCCGGGGGCCCGTCGGGTGGACCTGCCCACCTACGCGTTCCGGCACCACCACTACTGGCTGGACCTGTCCGCCGCCGGGAACACCGACGCGGCGGGCCTGGGACTGGCCCCGCTCGGGCATGCGCTCCTCGGTGCGGCGGCAGAACGCGCCGACGGCGGTGGCGTGTTGTTCACCGGCCGACTGTCCCTGCGCACCCATCCGTGGCTGGCCGACCACGTGGTGATGGACACGGTGCTGCTACCCGGAACCGCCTACGTGGAACTGGCGGTACGGGCCGGCGACGAGGTGGGTTGCGGCCTGCTCGAGGAACTGACCCTGGAAGCACCGCTGATCGTTCCGGAGCGCGGCGCGGTGGTCGTGCAGCTCTGGGTCGACGGACCCCAGGACTCCGGGCGTCGCACGTTCGGCCTGTATTCCCGGGCGGAAGAGGACGGCGGCGAGCCCGCCTGGCAGCGGCACGCCACCGGCACCCTCGCCCAGGCGGTGGAGCCTGCCGAGATCGACGCCGAACCGCTCGGCGAGTGGCCGCCGGCCGACGCGGAGGGGGTGGACCTGGACGGCTTCTACGAGCGGCTGGCCGCGCTCGGCTACGGATACGGTCCGACCTTCCGGGGCCTGCGGGCCGCCTGGCGCCGGGGCGACGACATTCTGGCCGAGGTCGCGCTGCCCGAGGACGCGTCCGTCGCCGGATTCGGCATGCACCCCGCGCTGCTCGACGCCACGCTGCACGCGACCTTCCTCCAGTCGGCGGCGGACGGACTGCGGATCGGCCAGGGCGCGCTGCCCTTCGCCTGGGAATCCGTCGTGCTCCAGGCCGGCGGTGCCTCCTCGGTCCGGGTCCGGGTGTCGCCGATCGGCGACAGCGCGGTGTCCATCACCGTCACCGACCCGACCGGCCGCCCGGTGATCTCGGTGCGCTCGCTGGTGCTGCGCCCGATGTCCGCCGACGGGCTCCGGGAACGGCGGCCCGCGCACCGGGACGCGCTCTTCCGCGTGGACCGGGTGCCCACCGTGCTGGGCACGGCGGACCCCGCGACCGTGGCCTCGACGCCGCTGCGCTGCTCGGACCTGGCCACGGTGCGCGAGGCGGGTGCGTATGTACTCGACGCGCTCCAGCGGCACCTGGCGGATCCGAGCGCACCGCCACTGGTCGTGGTGACGTGTGGTGCGGTCGGGGATCCGGTGCAGGGCGCGGTGTGGGGTCTGGTGCGGTCGGCGCAGTCGGAGCATCCGGGTCGGTTCGTGTTGTTGGACGTGGACACGCCGGAGACGGCGTCGGCGGAGTTGGTGGCCGCCGTGGTGGCGTCGGGCGAGCCGCAGGTGTTCGTGGCGGAGGGTGCGGCGAGTGTGCCGCGCCTGGCGCGGATGGTGCCTGCCGTGGACGCTGCCGGGCCTGATTGGGGTTCGGGGTCGGTGTTGGTGACGGGTGGTACCGGGAGTCTGGGTGGGTTGGTGGCTCGGCATCTGGTG
>NZ_JBVHLU010000269.1:0-2152 GCF_055558835.1 Embleya sp. NPDC025285 | reverse complement strand
CCCGGAAGCCAGGTGATCGTCCCGGGCCCCGCGTCGTTCCCGGCATCCGGCGGCGAACCACCCCGACCGGAACCTCCGCCCGTACCGGACCCACCGCCCGTACCGGACCCACCACCCGAACCCTGGGACTGGTTGCCTCCGCCCGGGCCCTGCGACGGCGGCGCAGTGCCGCCGCCCTGCGGCTTGTTCCCACCACTCGGAGGCGGCGTCTCCTTGTCCGGACCCGGCGCGGCCGCGTTCACCGTGTACGTACCGCCGTACCCGAGCCTGCCGTCCACATTCTGCCGATCCACCAGATCCGCCCGAGTCACCGGCACCGCATCCAGCTTCGTGCGGTTCGCCGAGGCGTCGGAGCCGTCGCCGCCGTCGGAGAGCAGAACGGCCGCCGCGCCGCCCGCCGAGGCCAGCACCAGGGCCGCCGCGAGTGCCCGCCGGCGACGGCGACGCCGACGCCCGCGTGGGTGCGGCGTGCCGTCCGGGTCGGCAGGGGCCGGCGCGGGTCCCGTGTCGTACTCGTGCTGTGGGGTGTCGATCGAAACCACGAGGCCGCCCCTACTTCTTGTTCGTCAGCGGGGGAACCTTCTTGTTGCACAACTCCATCGCCTTCATCACCTTGTCGTCGCTCGCGTCGAGGGTGATCATCGCGCCGCCCGCGCCGGGGTCGCCCACGTTCACGCCGTTCTCGCGCAGGCAGCTGGTGTGCTTGGCCTGCCATTCCTTGAACTTGGGGTCGTTGGGGTCGAAGTCGCTCTTCGGCTGGAACTTCTCGCACGCCTTCATCGCGTCCTCGGTCTTGGACAACCCCTCGTCCGCGGGCATCGCCCCGATCCGCATCGCGCCACCCTCGCCGGGCTCCGGGTCCGGCATGTCGACGCCGTGCTCACGCATGCAGCTCGCGAACTTCACCATCTGGTCGCGGCGTTGGGCATCGTCACCCTTGCCCGAGCCGGAACCGCCGCCACTGCTCTCGGCCTTCGCGCCGCTGCCGCCGCCCGAGGCCACCTTGTTCTTCGCCGAGCCGCCGCCGTCGTCACCGCACCCGGCCGTGGTCAAGGCGAGGCCACTCGCCAGAACCACCCCAACCGCCAACCGCAGCGCCAGAGGCCGTCCCGATCCCGCGCGCCCAAACCTCGTCATCACTGCCGCTCCCACCTGTAGTCCTACCGTCGGTCGTGTGGCCACCCCTCGTTGTCACCGCCGTGACGACGAAGGATGCGGCAACAGGTCTACGCCTCGGGGGGTTTCCAGGCCGTTACTCGAACCGGTTATCCGGAGTTAACGCCAAGTCGCGTATAACCGGTGGGGTTGGGTTGGAAGTCTGCCAATCCGGGCCAATCGCTCTTTGCCCCCACGCCTTTCCGGCCCGACTCCCCACCTTTCCCCCGGCCGAAGCGGAGCGACGAGACTGTGCGAGTCCTGGTGACCGAGGACGAGGAACTACCGGCCGATCCGACCGCCCGAGGATTGCCCCGGGCGGCGATCGCCGTGGAGGTCGCGTACGACGGCGACAGCGCGCAGGACCCCCAAGTCATCCGAACCTTGCCCGGATCGGGATGCCTGATATGAGCAGACTGCGTGTATGCGTTGGAAGGGGCCCGAGAGGATTCCGGACGAGCGGCCCGGTGACAGGCGTACGGCTGCTATCCCGGGCACTGTTTCGCCGGCCGTCGGCGCGGGCCCGACTCGCGCTGATGTACGGCGGCATGTCGCTCGTTGTCGGCACGGTGTTGCTGGGCATCGTGTACTGGTTCGTCGACCAGCGGCTGTCCCGACAACTACCGATGGCGATGGCCAGGACGTTCGCGGTGGATTCGTCGGGCACGTACGACCAGACCGAGAACGTCACCGGCCGGTCCCAACCCGCCGTGCCGCTGCCGGGCGCTGCGAGCCAATTCACCGTGATTCCCGCCGAGTCCATCCGTCGGGCCATCGACACAGGCCAGGACGTGACGATGAGTCAACTGCTGACCGTGCTCATCGCGGCACTGCTGCTCCTGGCCGCGGCCTCGATCCTGGTCGGCTGGTGGATGTCCGGCCGGGTGTTGCGCCCGGTCCATGGGATCACCGCGACGGCACGCCGGTTGTCCGAACACAACCTGCACGAGCGGATCGCGATGCCGGGCCCGGACGACGAACTCAAGCAACTCGCCGA
>NZ_JBVHLU010000268.1:0-2170 GCF_055558835.1 Embleya sp. NPDC025285 | reverse complement strand
ACTTCGGCCACCCGGCTGCGGGTCGCCGACAGCAGGTCGTACGGCCCGCACTACGCCGAGACGTTGCGGCTGTGGCGCGAGCGCTTCAACCGGCGCGCGGACGAGGTCGATTCGTTGGGCTTCGACCATGTGTTCCGGCGCATGTGGAACCTGTATCTGTCCTGGTCCGAGGCCGGTTTCCGGTCCGGCTACCTGGACGTGCGGCAATACCTGCTGATAGAGGCATGAGCGACTCGGGCGGTAATGGTCTGCAGGCAGGGGCTGTTACTCGACCGACGCGAGAGTCGCTTCGTTTGTCGACCGAGAGCGTCAAGCGCAAGGTCCAGCGCCGGATTCATTCCGGATCGATCGGCTGGGACGCCGACCGGTCGTGTGCCGGCTGCGGCGCCGCATGCGATCGCGGACGGAATCGGCGATCATCTCCAGGAACGACCACCCCGGCTCCGCCCTCGGATCGCTCCACCGGCGGGCCTGGGATCAGCAGCGCGGCGCGCCTGATCTGTCCGTGGTACCTGTGAAGTGGCCCCAATCGGTCGGAGAAGGAGTCCGATGCCGTCCGTTCGAATGCCGGCGTCTCGCCGCCGGCCGGGGACTCGTGCTTGATCATGGCCGTGTACCGGGTCGGCCCGGACGGCACCCGACTGGTCAGGGGCGCCAGTGTGCACCGCGGAACCTCCCCGCCCCTTCTCGCCGTTCCCCAGGAACCGCGCTGTCGCTGTTCGAGAGGCTGCCGCTCCCCCCGGTGACGACCCTGACGATCCCGACCCGGCCGGCACCTGACTTCGGCTGTAGTGGGGCGCAGCTCGGCGGGTGCGTGCCGACACCGTCGAACGGGTCCTCTCGCGGGTTGGCGTGTGCATCTCGTTCGGGTGAATCGCCGGCGCCGAAGGCAGGTCGGTGCAAGTGTGGATGGGTCTCCTTCGCAGAGGTTCACTCATTCGCCTGGTGGCGTGTCGTGCGGGTTGTGCCCCTGCAATGGAGGGGAAGGGGCGGCTGCGACCGCGGCAACAGGCGTTCGCAGTCGTCGTTGTTCGTCGCGCGTGTCGGCGGGCATCGGGACGTTCTCGTGCCGAGTGGTCACAACGGCAGTCGCGGCGGCCGCCCGTCCCGCGCGTGACGTCGAATACCGTTTGGGCTCGCGGCCGGGGCCGGGGTGCCCTGTAGTCGTGAAATCGGCCCCGGTCAGGTCCGGCATCCCACCGAAGCCGTCCGTCGTCGGCCCGCACGGTCACCGCTTGCGCCATGCCCAAGGAGCCCGACGGCGTCACCCCCGGGGCAGCAGTGTTCGACACGCCCGGTGCAGGGGAGTGCACCCGGGGCCGCGGTTTCGGTGCCGTTGGGTGGTCTCGGTAGTCGTTTCCCGGTCGGACGGTGCCACAGCGCCCGTGCGAGCGGTGCGTGGGGGCTAACGCCTGCCGCACAGCGTTGCGTTCGCCAGTGCCCGCGCCAGTGACGTTGCGTGGATGCGGGCCGAGCGCAGGGCGAGCGCACCCAGGGGCCGTTCCTCCGCCGGGCACGCGATGCAGTCCGGGTCGACCTCGGCCTGTTCGCTGTCGTCGTCTTCGGGCGTTTCACACCTGCACGACACCGTTGTCCCCCTCGCGTCCATCCGCGTCGTCGAACCGAGTCTCTCTGCCCCAGCTGTCGGAACGCGCATCGGCAGCCGCCCGACGATGGAACGTCTGCCGCCCGCATGCCGTCACTGTGTCTCGTGAGAGGGTGCGCGGCCGGATCCCGGTCGTTGAAGTCGCCCACCGCGCTCACCGGTCCGGAAGGGTCGTCTGAGGGCAGCATGAAGACGCCTTCGATGGTGTTCTTGCGACGGGTACGCCTCGGCATCGGTGTCTCGGCTTCTCATGTGGGCAGGCGGATTCGCAGCATCGTCCTGCCGCGCTCGATCACGGGTCGACCGCCATGCCGACACGGACATCGGTTTCACCCGCACAGCCCTCGCCGACCCGGCATCGACGCGCCCGAAAGCGGTCCGCCGCCCGGTGACGGCCGGTGTCAGGTCGCGACGCGAAGCGCTGCCATCGGTCCTTTGCAGGAGGGATTCGTCCCAGGCGTCGAACCGGTGTCGGCAACGGTTGAATTGAGGTTCTGGATCAATTTCCGTGCCAGAGCCACGGAGGGTCACCGGAGCCGCGATCATGAACGGTCGTGGCTGACG
>NZ_JBVHLU010000267.1:0-2178 GCF_055558835.1 Embleya sp. NPDC025285 | reverse complement strand
CGCACGCCGCTGGAAGTCCTGAACGAGCACAAGCAACTCGGGCTGGCGGCGTAAACAACAGAAGTCAACGTGTCCGGAAAACACGGGGCACCTCATAGCGACTGGCGGTGGCGGGTCCGTCGCCGAAGGCGGTTGCGGGATGGAACCAACCATTTCGCGTATGACGAGTTCGCGGACCCGGTACTCGTCCCACCGCCCAGGCGGCGTACTCGCATCGCCGGCCCGCAACTCATTGCCCGATCGGACGGTTGTGATCGTGTTCGGCACGCGCAGCGAGTGGAATCGTCACGCGATCCTGTGCGCGGAGATACCGCGGTGCGGCGCGGTTGAACGACCCTGAGCAGCACCTGTCGTCGATCTCCGGCGGCTGTCGCACCTCGCGATGCCGGACGAAGCCGATCGGGCGGGTGGCCCGTCACGAAGCACAGATCGGCGCGACCGGTCGTCGGCATCGGTGCCATTCGCCTCGCGCCTTCGTGGAGCGAGCCGTCCGACATGCGGCCAGGAAAGCGAAAAAGTGCTCCTGACCTGCAACGATGGGACTTCTCTAGGTCCCGTCGGCTGCATGAAGAGAAGCACTTCTCAGGTGGACAAGGATAGCGGGTCGCCCGGTCGAGTCCGGTGGTTGCGGGATTGTTCGCAGGTCGGCGGGGTGTTGCTCACGGGGACGGCTGGCGGGGTCGAGTTGGATCGCAGGACGCCTGACCCCACGCGCCGCTGCCGCCATGGTCCGGCGATCACGGCCACACGCGCCGCGAAGTCCCCTTCCACGGGCGCGGACTTCACACATCGGGATCCCCCACAGCCCGGCGCTCGCGCCCACGCATGGCCCGGGAGGTCCCACCGGGAGTGGCGCTCAGCGTTCGATCGGGAACCGGTGGACCCCGCGCGCCGCCCGAGCTTAGCCAAGAGCTTGACCCCTTTTCCCAGGATCTCCAGCGCGGCGTCGCGCTTGGCCACCTCCTTCTCCAGGCGCTCGACCTCGCGCCGGAGCTTCTCGTTCTCGGCTTCGGCCGCGGGCTTCTTCGGTCGGGCGGGGCTCGTGCGTCGGTCGGTGAGTTTCGCGAGGGCGCCGGCGTCGCGCGCGGCCCGCCATTCCTGGATGTGGGAGTGATACAGCCGCTCGCGTCGCAGGATCGCGCCGCGTCCGGCGGCATCCGGGGCGCCGTCGTACTCGGTGACGATCCGGAGCTTGTACTCCGGGGAGAAGGTGCGGCGCTTGGGCTTGGAAGCCGGGTCGCCGCCGGGATTCGGGCCGGTCATGAAGGTGGTGCTCCTCTCGTGCCCTCTCAGGCCCACCCGGATCTATCGGGCGTCTCACCACACACTGACAGAGAGGGCACGGCCTCGGCCCGGCGCCGGCCGGGTGCAATGGCAGGCGGCCACTGCGTCGGGACGGATCTTCGGGGCCCACACGTGCGTCGAAGAGGCAGTGCGGTACCCCGACGGGGGACGAGCCGCCGGGCGCACAGACCCAACCACGGGGATGGTCGGCGGCTCGCCCCGCACAACGAGCCGACCGCCGCCCGGTGACGCGCCCCGCGCCTGCCCGAGAGTCCGCCCCACAACCGCGAGTTCACCGTGGCCGCCCCGAATCGGTGGCGGCCTCGCAGCGACCCGGCCGCGGCGAAGGCGACCCCGCAGGCCCACGCCACAACCGCCCCGCGAGGGCCGCCTCGCGTACACGCGCACACGCGAGGCGGCCCACCGCTCCCCGCGAGCGGGTCCCTTCCCCTCCCCCGGACAACGACCGCCCGCGCCGCCGGTCACGACCCGCTTCCGGCCGGAACCCGATTCGCCACGGCACGGCCCGGGTAGCGGAACCCGACACCCCCACCACAGGAGGCACCGATGAGCGGGACCGGCGACAACACCGGGAGCAAGGACAAGGACGACAACATCGTCTGGTTCACCGAGGCATGCCTGAGCAACGCCCTACGCTCGCAGACCTACATCCGGGACGCCGAACGCGACGGCGACAACGCACTCGCCGAATTCTTCCGACGCGCCCAGGGCGAAAGCCGCAAGGGCGCCGAACAGGCCAAGACACTCCTGCGCGCACGACTGGGCAACTGACCCCCGGACCCCGAAGGCCGTCGGGGGGGGGGGGGGGGGGGGGGGGGGGGGGGGGGGAGGAGAGAAAACGAACCAAAAAAACAAGAGACAAAAACACACCAA
>NZ_JBVHLU010000266.1:0-2199 GCF_055558835.1 Embleya sp. NPDC025285 | reverse complement strand
CCGCCAACAAACCCACCACCGACGCCCGATCCGAGACGTCGCACGCAACAACCTCCACCCGAGCACCCGAGGCAACCAACCCCGCCCGCAAACCCCCCACACCCGGCGCCGCCGAACCCCGCCGACTCACCAACACCAAATCCCGCACACCATGCCGAGACACCAGATGCCGAGCCACCAACCCACCCAGACTCCCGGTACCACCCGTCACCAACACCGACCCCGAACCCCAATCAGGCCCGGCAGCGTCCACGGGCGACGTGAACCGCGCCAAGCGCGCCGCGCGCACCGTGCCTTCGGATACCGACAGTTGCGGCTCACCCGATGCGACTACAGCGGTCACCAGTTCCGCCGAGGCGGCGTCCGAGGCGTCCACGTCCAACAGCACGAACCGACCCGGATGCTCCGACTGCGCCGACCGCACCAGACCCCACACCGCGCCCTGCGCCGGATCCCCGACCGCACCACACGTCACCACCACTAGCGTCGCGTCGGCCGTGCGCTCGTCGGCGAGCCAGGTCTGCACCACGTCCAGCGCACCGGCCGCCGCGTCCCGGGCGCTGCCCGCTGTGCCGACCCGGTACGTCACGACGTCCGCAACCGTGTCCAACGCACTCAGGTCCGAGCCGCTCGTGAGCTCGGGATGCCGTGTGACCGCCGAAGTCGTCCCGTGCGCGTCCACCGCGAGCGGAACCCAGTCCACCGTGTGCAGCGAACCTCGCGCCGTCGACCGACCGGCCGGCGCGGCGATCTCCGTCACCGGACGCAGCACCAGCGACGACGCGGACAACACCGGCCGGCCGGCGTCGTCGGCCAGCAGTACCGCGAGCCCGTTCCCGTCGGTCGGGGTGAGCCGGACACGTAGTGTCGTGGCGCCGGACGCGTGCAGTGCGACGTCGTTCCACACGAAGGGCAGTCGGGTCTGCTCGTCGACGTCCAGGACCAGCGGGTGCAGGGCCGCGTCGAGCAGGGCCGGATGCAGGCCGAATCCGTCCACCGACACGTCCGCCGGGAGCGCGACCTCCGCGTAGCGGATGTCGCCGCTGCGCCAGACCGCGCGCAGGCCCTGGAACGACGGGCCGTAGTCGTAACCGCGCTCGACCAGCAGAGCCCGGACCTCCGCAGGGTCGACCGGCGTTGCGGAGGTGGGCGGCCAGTCGGTCAGGTGGTCGTCCGGCTCCGCGGCGACGGGCGTGAGCGTGCCGGTGGCGTGTCGCTGCCACGTCGATTCGCCCACCGCGTCGCCGTCGTCCTCGACGCGCGAGTACAGCGCGAACGCGCGCCGTCCCGAATGCTCTTCCGCCGCCGCGACCCACAGCTGCACGACCACACCGCCACGCTCGCCGAGCAACAACGGCGCTTCCAGCATGAGCTCTTCCAGCAGCCCGCACCCGACCTCGTCACCGGCTCGAACCGCCAGTTCCACGTACGCCGTTCCGGGCAGCACGATCGCGCCGCCGACCACGTGATCGGCCAGCCACGGGTGCGTGCGCAGCGACAGCCGGCCCGTGAACAGCACGCCACCACCGTCGGCACGTTCCGCCGCCGCACCCAGCAAGGGGTGGCCCGAGTCGCCCATTCCGACCGAGGCGAGATCGGCCGAACGATCGGGCAGGTCGTCCAGCCAGTAGTGGTGCCGCTGGAACGCGTAGGTCGGCAGGTCCACGCGGCGTGCGCCCGGATGGAAGCCGGCCCACGAAACGTCGGGCGCGGCGCCGTTCACATACAGCGTGGCGAGCGCGACCATCGCGGTGTCCGACTCGGGCCGGTCCTTGCGCAGCACGGGTACGGTCACCGCACGCTCCGGCTCACGCAGCCCGTCACGAACCAACGCCGTCAGCGCGCCGTCCGGACCCAGTTCGACGAACCCGCGCGCGCCCTGGACCTCCAACGTGACCACGGCGTCGTGGAACCGGACCGGCTGTCGCACATGCCGGACCCAATACTCGGGATCGCTCCACTCGCCCTCGACCACCGCACCGGTGACCGTCGAGACGGCCGCCAACTCCCGTGCACCGAAAGACAATCCTTCGACCACGCGGCGGAACTCGTCGATCATCGGGTCCATCAGCGGCGAATGGAACGCATGGCTGACCCGCAGCCACCGCACCCGACGCCCCAACCCCTCGAAATGCGCCACGATCTCGGCAACCACAGCCTCCGCACCGGAGACCACCACCGAATCCGGACCATTGATCG
>NZ_JBVHLU010000265.1:0-2207 GCF_055558835.1 Embleya sp. NPDC025285 | reverse complement strand
CGGGATCGCCTCGGGTGGCAACGGGACCATCCACAGCGGGCTGTTGGCGCCCTCGGAACCGACGTACAACGACCTGCCGTCGGGCGCGTACATCAGCGACTCGCCCTGCGTCGTGCTCGGCGACGCGAACTTGGCGAGTTGTTGCCCGGGCGCCGAATAGACGGTGACGTCCGAATAGTTGCGGATCGCGAACGAGCGCCCGTCCGGCGCGAACGCGCCGTCGGTCGCGGTGTCCGGAGCGGGCCCCACCGCGGTCAGGTCGTTGACCTGGTCGGTGCGCAACCGCAGCGGCGCCGAGTAGAGCGAACCGGGCGCGCCGAAGAGCTTGCTCGCCACGTACAGCCGGTTGTCGCGCGGATCGATCATCGCGGTCTCGGCGTCGTGTTGCCCGTCGGCGAACCGCAACGGGAAGCTCGTCGCGGGCACGCCGGCATCGGCGAGCGTCGCGGGCTCGGCGATGCGGTACAGCGTGACCTGGGCGCGCGTGCCGAAGTTGTTGCCGATGTCGGCCACGAAGATCGCCGGGGCACCCGCGTCGTCCTTGCCGACCGCGATGGCCTCCCAGTCGGTGTTGGTCACTCCCGACACGCGCAACACCGCGACGGTGCGGCAGGTGCTCGTGTCGATCGCGAACACGTCGGAGGTGTTCCCGCTGTCGTTGAGCGTGTAGGCGATGCCCGGGTGCCGGGAACTGGGCGCCAGACCACTGGACTCGCCGATCCGCGCGTCGGCCAGGTTGCACTGCACCCGGGGTGGCTCGACGGCGTGCGCGGGGGTGGCGCCGGTGAGCGTGGCCAAGGCGGTGGCCAGGGCCGCGACGCAAGCGGTACGGACGGTGCGGGTCGCATGGGTGGCACGGAGGGCACGGAGGCGGTCGAGCCGTCCGTGCCCGCCGATCGGTGGACGACTGTGCGACCTTGCCTGGGGACGTGGTCGATTCATGTTTCCAGGAGATGAGGCCGATCTCACCCGCGTCCAATACCGGTCGGGCATGCATTCATGACGCACCGACATGGGTGCGCCGGCACCGCACCGCTTGGGCATCGGTACATGAGCGCTGGGTCGGCGTGCGACCGCGATCATCCGGCCTTGCGGGCGGAACGCCGCCCTCTCCCGGCCAGTCCAGGCACGGAAGTCGACCGCGGGACGTGCGGCCCCGGGCCGGGGTGAACCCATTCTCGGTGCCCGCGAAGGGCGTTGCTTCCTCGGGGTGCCGATTCCACGCTGCGATTCCGCTTCGTCCACGCCCAAGGAGGCGCCAGGTCATGTTCGACTCCGGATCCGGGTCCCGGTCGAGGGCCCGGGGCAAGCCCCGATCGGCCACATTCGTCGCGTTGTCCGTCGCGGTCGCGCTCGGCGCGATCACCGCCGTGACCGCCCCCGCCTCGGCCGGCGCTCCCGACCGCCCGAAGGCGCAGGCCGCCGCCGCCATCCCGCGCTACGACCACGCGGTGGTGGTCGTGCACGAGAACGCCAACTACGAGGAGATCATCGGCAATTCGCAGGCCCCGTACATCAACCAGCTCGCCGCCGGCGGCGCTTCGTTCACCGATTTCCACGGCGAGACGCATCCCAGCCAGCCCAACTACATGGCGATGTTCTCCGGTTCCACGCAGGGCGTCACCGGCGACGAGTGTCCGCCGCCCGGCTCGCCGTACACCGCGGACAACCTCGCCAGGCAACTGATCGACGTGGGCGCCACGTGGGGCAGCTACAACGAGGACTGGTCGGCGGCCAACCCGGGCGCCTGCACGAGTGGTTCGTACGCGCGCAAGCACAATCCGTGGTTGTCGTTCGCGAACGTGCCCGCCGCCACCACGTATCCGGCCAGCGCCTTCCCCACCGACTACAACACCCTGCCCACGATCTCCTACGTCGTGCCGAACCAGTGCAACGACATGCACGATCGCCTGTTCAACCCGGCCTGCGGGATCTCCACGGGTGACACCTGGACCCGGAACAAGCTCAGCGGCTACGCGGAGTGGGCCAAGACCCACAACAGCCTGCTCGTGGTCACCTGGGACGAGGACAACTTCCGCAGCGAGAACCGGATCGCGACCGTCCTGTACGGGGCGCACGTCAAGCCCGGCCAGTACGCGGGCCGCAAGGACCACTACAGCCTGCTGCGCACGTTCGAGGACATGTACGGCACCCGGCGCTCGGGCCAGGCCGCGACCGCGACACCGATCACCGAGGTCTGGCAGGAC
>NZ_JBVHLU010000264.1:0-2287 GCF_055558835.1 Embleya sp. NPDC025285 | reverse complement strand
ACACCACCGCCACCGCACCCGGCGACGCCACCACCCGAGCCTCGAACAACCCCACAACCGAAACCGAATCCCGATCCACAGCGGTGTCGTTCCACTCCACCAACACCCGAGACCGTTCGGCCCCGTCAAGCACGTCCACCGCGCCCAGACGCGACGCCGGTTCGGCGGTCACCGCCCGCAGTACCCGTGCCAACCGCTCGGCCATCTGCAGGACGCAATCCGGATCGAACAGGTCGGCGGCGACGGTCACCAGGCCGCGGAGCCCGGCTGGGCGGCCCTGATCGTCGACGACTTCGCCGACGGTCACCTCGATGTCCACCCTCGCGGCCGGCGAGAGATCCGCAGCGTCGGCGGCCGACGCCGCACCCACCTCGATGTCGGGCAGTTCGAGCGCCGCCCGGCCGGCGTTCTGCAGGGTCAACATCACCTGGAACAGCGGATGCCGCGCCAACGACCGCGCCGGCGCCAACTCCTCCACCAACCGCTCGAACGGCACATCCTGATTCCCGAACGCCGCCAGGCCCGTCTCCCGAACCCGACCCAGCACCTCCCGGAACGTCGGATCCCCCGACAGGTCCGTCCGCATCACCAACGTGTTCACGAAGAACCCGACCAGATCGTCCAGACCCTCGTCCGTACGACCCGCCACCGCCGCACCGATCGGCACATCCGTACCGGCACCCAACCGCGACAACAACACCGCCAACCCGGCCTGCAACACCATGAACACCGTCACACCCTCGGACCGGGCCAACTCCACGATGTCGCCGTGGAGATCGCCTGGGATCTCGAGCCGAGCGCTGTGCCCACGGTGACCGGCGACCGGCGGACGGGGTCGGTCGATCGGCAGTTCCAGCTCCTCCGGCGCTCCGGCCAGAGCCGAACGCCAGTAGGCCACCTGGGCCGACAACACGCTTTCGGGGTCGTCCTCCTCACCCAGGATCTCGCGCTGCCAGAGCGTGTAGTCGGCGTACTGCACCGGCAACGGAGCCCACTCGGGTGCGTGTCCCGCACACCGGGCCGCATACGCCGTGGAGACGTCACGACCCAACGGACCCATCGACCAACCGTCACCCGCGATGTGATGCACCACGAGCACGAACACGTGCTCCCGCGGCCCGGACGAGAACAGCCACGCCTTGATCGGTACCTCGGCCGCGAGGTCGAACACATGGCCTGTCGCCCGCGCGATCGCACCCGGCATCTCCGCCGGCGCCACGGACTCGGCTACCGGCTCCCACTCGACGTGGTCGAGACTCAACACCCTCTGGTACGGCTCACCGTCCGCGACGGCGAATACCGTCCGCAGCACCTCGTGCCGACCCATCACATCCCGCAACGCGGCGGAGAGAGCCGCATTGTCCACCGGTCCCGACAGCCGAACGACCGTCGAAGCGTTGTACTTGGCGCTACGGCCCTCCAACTGCCCCAGGAACCACAACCGGCGCTGCGCGAACGACAACGGCACCCGCTCCGGACGCTCCCGAACCGCCAACGCCGTGCGCGCCGCACCGGACCGGGTCAGTTCTCCGGCCAGCCCGGCTGCCGTCGGTGACTCGAAGAGGGAGCGAATGTCCAACTCGACGCCCAGCACCGCCCGTACGCGCGATACGAGCCGCGTCGCGAGCAGGGAGTGGCCGCCCAGCTCGAAGAAGTTCTCGTGCGCTCCGACCGATTCCAGGCCGAGCACCTGGGCGAACATCCCGCACAGGATCTCCTCCTGGGGCGACGGCGCGAACCCGCCGGACTCCGCACCATCCAAGCGATCGGGACTGGGCAGGGCGGCCCGATCGAGTTTGCCGTTGGCGGTCAGCGGAAGCGCGGCCAGCACCACGATCGCGCCGGGCAGCATGTACTCCGGCAGGCGACGCGCGGCGAACTCGCGCAACGCGACCGGCAGGTCATCGCTCCCACCATCGCCGAATCCGCCATCGGCGTCGGCCGGCACGACATACGCCAGCAGACGGGTGTCACCCGAGGATTCCGTCCGGGCGACCACCGCGACCCGAGCCACGCCCGGGTGGGCCGCCAACACCTCCTCGATCTCGGCCGGTTCGATCCGGAAGCCGCGCACCTTCACCTGATCGTCGGCCCGACCGACGAACACCAACCGACCCTCGGCAGTCCACCGAACCCGGTCCCCGGTGCGGTACATCCGCTCGCCCACGGCGAACGGGCACGCCACGAACCTGTCCGCCGTCAACCCCGGCCGCGAAACGTAACCCCGAGCCAGCCCGGCACCCGCGATATACAGCTCGCCGATCACACCCACCGGAACCGGAGCAAG
>NZ_JBVHLU010000263.1:0-2342 GCF_055558835.1 Embleya sp. NPDC025285 | reverse complement strand
CGGTGGTCTGCCGATCCGGATGTGGGTGCGGTTCGTTTCGAGGACCGACACTGATCATCCAGTGAGCGCGAACTTCCGTGCGGGAGCGCCGGTTACGGGCGGATGGCGATGGTGCTGAGCGTGCCGTTACCCCAGATGGTGGTGCTCATCATCATCTGACCGTCCAGGGACGCCACCGTGAACTCCGGAACGAAACGATCAGTGAAGAGGGTCGCGAAGCCGCTCCGCAGCAAGTCCACCTCACTTCTCACCAGGTCCCACTCGTCGAGCAGTTGGACACGGAACCACACCTCGTACGGCTCATGGTCCGAATCGTCCCCGAGGCGGGCTCGGCCGAGCGCGAGCAGAAACTCGCGCTTCTCGTCGAGGAGCCCGAACTCCGCGGCCATTCGATGCCAGCCCGTGTTGACCTTGTCGGCGAAGTCCGAAGCGTCCAGGTCGGCGACCTCTTCCGGGTCGGAGTCGAAGCGTCCGTGCTCAGGCCCGGCGCTCGCAGGCGACGCGTACTTCGGTAGCGGCAGTCGGACCTCCTGTCGGACTCGTTCGACGAGTCGGAGCCCGGCGGAGGCGAGCAAGTCACCTATCTCGGCGTCAGTCAGAATCACGGCAGCACAGTAACCGCAGTTCACGCCACCCGCGCCGGATTTTCTGGCGATCCAAGAGCGCCTACCACCCCTTGATCGCAAGCTTCACTCGAAACGAGCCGCACCCTCCGGATATCGGCGGCGTAGGTGGGCGATGAGGACGACGCGGTGGCGGAGGAGGGGGACGCCGGCGCGTCCGGCCATGATGCGTTTCTGGAGTTTCACGTCGGTGATGCGACCTTCGTTGACGCCGGAGTTATAGCGGGTGGTGATCCCCTGGACGACGGCGTTCCGGTCCTCGCGCAGGGCTGCTGCGACCCCGACGAGAGGCGCCAGTCCGCTGTTGGTGAGCCCGTCGAGCCAGTCGGGTAGCGGTGCGGCGTCGTGGGAGTCGAGCATGGCGGAGAACTGCCGTACCAGGCCGTGGGTGCGGTGGAGTTCCGGACAGTGTTCGAGGAGCCGGTGCAGGCGCTCGGCGGTATGCGGAGTGTGCTTGTGGGGAGCGGTGACGATCCAGCGTGCGACCTCGCGTGGGGACGGCGGCCGTTCGCGAGGCTCGTCCAGGGGCAGGCCACGCCGCAGCGGCGCGACAGCCATCTTCACGCGCTGGTAGTGGCCCGAGTAGCCCTTGGTCGAGAGCTCCTGGTGAAGGACGGTGGCGCTGTGCTCGCCTTCGTCCCAGCGTTGTTGCAGGTAGTCGAGGTAGGGGTCCAACGTGGACGGTCGGCGGGGCGGTCGGCGCACGACCTCCTGCCAGGTGCGGGCGCGAGCGTACTTGCGGACCGTGCGGCGGTCCAGGCCGAGTTCGCGGGCCACGCTGCTGTGGGAGCGACCGGTGTGGGTGGCCGCGTGCACGGCCTCGAACAGCCGCCGTGCGTGGCGATCGGCGCGCGTGTCCGCCGTTGCCGCCCCGTCGCGCTCGGGGGTGGTGTCCTGAGGTTCGGGCAGCGCGGCGGGCAGGCAGTCGCGGTGGGCGGAGGCGACGTCCTTCACGCGCCGGGACAGGCCCTGCCAGAGGTGAAAACGGTCGCTGACCTGGAGGGCGTCGGGGGCGCCCGTGGCGATGCCCTGCCGATAGGCGAGCGACCCGTCGCGGCAGGCGACCTCGACGCCGGGGTGTTCACGCAGCCATCGGCCGAGCTGCTCGGCGTCCCGGCCTTCCCAGAGCGTGAGCGGAAGGCGGGTCGTGGCGTCCACCAGGAGGGTGCCGTAGGTGTCGCCGTACAGCGCGAAGTCGTCCACCCCCAGTACTCGGGGAGTGACGAGCGGGGGCAGCGGTATGCGCATCAACTGGGCGAGCACGGTGCTCCGCGAGAGTGCGACATCGACGACCCGCAGCATCCGGGCCCCACCGCGGCCCGCCAGGAGGACGCCGACCTCCTCGACCACACGCTGCAACAGCGGAGTGCGCCGTTGATAGCGCACGGTCAACCCCGGCACCTGCTCGGCGAAGGTCACCTTCGGGCAGGCCGGATTCTCGCAGTACAAACGGCGCACACTCAGGTCGATCCGCACGGGCCGACCCCCGACCCCAGCGTCCGCGAGGTGCCGCACGTAGCGGCTGTGACTCCACTCGCTCGGCACACCACACCCCGTACAGGCCACCGCAGCAAGGGAGTTCGTACGGGCCCGGATCCCGATCACGGGACCCGTGAGATCAGTCGAGGTCACCAGCACGTCGGCCAAGTTCGGTATCAATTGCGACAGTTCGATAGAACACAGTCAGAGGTTTCCCGCCGACGACCGCGCCGACCATCA
>NZ_JBVHLU010000262.1:0-2365 GCF_055558835.1 Embleya sp. NPDC025285 | reverse complement strand
CGGCGGAAGGCGTTGAGCCAGGACGTTGGGTCGGCCGCGCGGCGAGGTGCCCGCTGGGCGGGTCCTTTTCCGCGCGGCCTCCCGCCGAACCGGACGTGACGGTTTCCCTGTCATCCGGCTCTCCAGTGACTACTGCGTGTGTGGTTTGGCAGGCCGTTCTGAGTGGATTCGATCGTGGCAGGTGTCGCAGGCCACGACAGTTTTGCGACGCCGGTGGAGCATGACGCGCGCCCAGTCAGAGGGTTGCCATCCGGCATGTGCGAGGTCGGCAAGGGCACGGACGTGGTGCACTTGCACGTTGCCCTTGTTTCCGCAGATCTCGCAGGTATCCGTCAGGAGTCTCGCGATGAGTTCCTTCTGCGGATAATCCACCCGGACCGGTTCACGGTCGGCGAGTTCCGCCGCCCGTTGCCGTTGGAGGGGAATTCCGCCGAACCGTGCCACCAGTGGTTTCCTGTTCTTCCGTTCGATACGGGCCTCGAAGCAGACTCGGGGACCGTTGGGGGTGTCGATTCTGGTTTTGTGCTTGGCAGCCATTTTCGACACCGATGAACGGTGCTTGGCTGCAAGGGTCTTGAGCATGGACGTCTCCATGACCCATTGCAGGCGGTGCAGCCGGAAGACGTCTCCGGCAAGCAGGTAGTACTGGACAATGCCCCGGTAGACGGTCCCGAACGTCGCGACGATCGCGTGGTCGCTGCTGTTGATCAGGGCCTTTCTCTTTGCGGGTTTTCCGCGGGCGAGATAAGGGGCGGACTTGGCTTTGATCACGTCCCTGGGGACACGCAGTGCGATCTGACCGTTGACCCGTCGGTATCGGCCGGTCTTCTTCGTGTCGTTGTGCTGGGTCGTGACCTCGTAGCCGAGGAACCTTGCTGCCCGGGTGCGGGCATGAGTGATCAGCGTCTTTTCCTGGGACAGTTCCAGCTTGAGTTCGTCACGCAGGAACTGGGTCAGGCGTTGCTTGATCTGCTCGGCCTCGGCTTTCGGTCCGGTGAAACCAAGGAGATGATCGTCCGCATAGCGTATATAGCGCAGCCTGCGATATGCCGGGTCGTTCGGATCCGAGCTCGGCAGACCGACCATCCGCTGACGCAGTGTCCGGGCCTGAACCCGGTCGCCACGGCGGCGGGCTTTCGCCAGCAGATTCTGCAACTCCAGATATGCCGGGTTGCGGGCCCGGCGGCCCCCTCGGGTGTATTCCGGAATCAGAACTGTCTCGACGAACTCGTCCAGCTTGTGCAGGTATATGTTGGACAGGATCGGGGAGGCTACTCCGCCTTGCGGTGCTCCGGAGAGCGTCGCGCCCCATCTCCAGTCCTCCAGGTATCCGGCTGTCAGCATGTTGCGCACCAGCCGCAGAAACCGCTGGTCATGGATCTTCTCGCCGAGGATCGACAGCAGGACCCGGTGGTCCAGGCTGCCGAAACAGTCGGCGATGTCCCCTTCGATGAACCAGGCGGTCCCGGTCCAGGTGTGGTCCACCTCCCGCAATGCGGTGTGGCATCCCCGGCGGGGACGAAATCCATGCGAGCGGTCGGAGAACGTCGGCTCGTAATACGCCTCCAATAACAGACGGACTACTTCGCCGACGAGCTTGTCCGACCAGGTCGGCAGGCCGAGCAGGCGTGTCTTCCCGTTCGGGATGTGGACACGCCGGACCGGATGAAATCGGTAGCGCTCGTGGCGCATCGCCTCAATGACCCGGTCGATCTTCCGCTGGGACATGCCGTCCACGGTTTCCGACGTGACTCCGGGCGTCATCGCGCCATGGTTGGCGTAGATCCGCCCGTAGGCCAGCAGATACAACTGCGGGTTGAACAGTTGCCGATACAGTTCCTCGCACGGCAGACCGCGTCTGCCGCGTTCACGCAGGACACCCAGCACCGTTTCGGCGCTCTGCATTACGCATACCTCCCGAGTCTCGGGTGTCCGAATCACCTGGCCCCCTTCGCCCGATGTGGACGGCTTTCCCGTCCTCCCTGGCCGGTCGTTACTCCGGCGACTACTACGGGGCCTCCGTCGCCATAGGATTCGCATCCCGTAGGCGATCCCACGTTCGTCCCTGCTTGTACGTTCTAGCGCGACACAGGCGTCCCACTCATCTCCTTGAATGTCCTCGTTGGACATCGCTCCGCACTCCGGAAATGCACCGGCCAACCATTCGAGTCCCGTGCAGAGTACGGCGTCGGTTTCAGCTGTCTTTCCGACGGATGGGAACTTGCATCTTCTGGAGATTGGGCTTCAAACAATCCAGTCTTCGCCATATCGCGCGGGCCGCCCAGTACACCGTCCCCAACAGCTGGGCCCGGTCACTGGTTTTCTGACATGCTCTTGTCCCCTTCACCTTTCGGATCCAGGTAAG
>NZ_JBVHLU010000261.1:0-2410 GCF_055558835.1 Embleya sp. NPDC025285 | reverse complement strand
ATGCCGACGCCGCCGGTGGCGGCGTGGACGAGGAGTGTTTCGCCCGGTTGTGCTTCGGCGAGGTCGACCAGGCCGTAGTACGCGGTCAGGAACACCACCGGAACAGCCGCCGCCTCGGCGTACGTCCACCCGTTCGGCACCTGGGTGAGCACCCGGTGGTCGGCGACCGTGATCGGCCCGACACCGCCCGGCAGCAGGCCCATCACCCGGTCGCCGGGGGCCAGATCGCTCACGCCCGGGCCGACCTCCAGAACCACGCCGGCGCCCTCGCCGCCCGGCGGCCGGGAGTCGCCGCGCACCATGTCGAGGCCGATCAGAATGTCCCGGAAGTTCAGGCCGGCGGCCCGCACCTCCAGCCGAACCTGTCCCTCGCCCAGTGGTTCGAGGGCCTCGGGCGCGGGTTCCAGGTACAAATCCTCCAGGGTGCCGGTATGCGCGGACGCCAACCGCCAGTTGGCACCGTCCGCGGGCACCGCCAGGACCTCGTCGGCCACCGGACGGGTCAGACGCGGCAGGAACGCCTGCCCATGTCGCAGCGCGAGTTGGGGTTCACCGGTGGCCAGCGCGAGCCGAAGCACACGCTGCGACTCGGCACTGCCGTCGGTGTCGACGAGGATGAAGCGATCCGGGTTCTCGGACTGCGCGGAGCGCAGTAGGCCCCAGAGCGTGGCGCCCGGCAGGTCGGCCACGTCCTCGCCGGGGTGGGTGCCGACGGCACCTCGGGTGAGGACGGCCAGTCGAATGCCGGTGAGCTGCTCGTTCGCCGCCCACTCCTGAAGGAGCGCGAGCGTGCGCCGGGTGATCGTCCGTACGGTGGCGGCCGGGTCGGCGGAGTCGCCGTCCGTACCCGACGCGACCGGTGTCGCGGCGTCCAGCACGAGCACCGCCGGCTGCTCGGCGCCATTGTCGAAACGGCCCAGCCAGTGCAGCAGTTCGTCAGGGGTCAGGACGGGCGGAACGGAGGCGTAGGGGTCGGCTGAACCAGTGGACGAGGTGGACCGGATCGGCCTGTCGGCCTCGTCGGTCGACGAGCCGTCGGCCGAGGTCAACGAGAGCGGCGTCCAGTCGAGCCGGAACAGCGCCTCGTGCCGGTGTGGGGTGTCGCCTTGTCCCGCCGAGGCCAACGCGGCGAGGTGCTCCGGCGAGATCGCCCGAGTCGCCAGCGCGCCGACCGAGACCACGGGCGCGCCGACCGCGTCGGCGACGTCGAGCGCAACGACCCCGTCGCCCACGCGCGCAAGCCGAACCCGCAACGAACGTGCACCGGCGGCGTGCAGCCGAACACCGCGCCAGGAGAAGGGCAACCGGATCGATCCGTCGGTCGCGTCGTCCGCGTCCCCTCGTTCGTCGTCGCGAGACAGGAGGTCGCGCGCCATCGGGTGGAGCGCGGCATCGAGCAGCGCGGGGTGGAGCCCGAAGGCAGCCGGGTCGGTGCCCTCGGGCAGGCTCACCTCGGCGAAGAGATCGTCGCCGACCTGCCAGGCGGCGCGAACCCCCTGGAATACCGAGCCGTATCCGTAACCAGCGGAGGCCAGCGTCCCGTACAACTCGTCGGCGTCGATCGGCACGCCATCGACAGGCGGCCAACTCGTCGCGTCGAACGTCGCTGCCGTGGCGCCGAGTGGGTCGGGGGCCAGGGTGCCCGCGGCGTGCCGGGTCCAGGGTTGGTCGGTGTTCGCGTCGTCGCTGCGGGAGTGGATGGTGACGGCGCGCCGGCCGGTGTCGTCCAGGGCGGCGACGGCGACTTGGAGCCGGACGGCGCCGATCGCCGGGACGACGAGGGGGTTCTCCAGGACGAGTTCTTCGAGGTTCGGTGTGTCACCGAGCTCGGCGGCGTGCAGCGCGAGATCGACGAACGCGGTGCCGGGCAGCAGCACGGTGTCCAGGACCGCGTGATCGGCCAACCACGGGTGGGTGGCGAGCGAGACCCGGCCGGTCAGTACCAGCGGTCCACCGTCGGCGAGTTCGACCGCCGCCCCGAGGAACTCGTGTTCCGTCGAGACGAGTCCGAGCCCACTCGGGTCCTTGGCGACGGCCGGGGTGTCGAGCCAGTAGTCCCGGTACTGGAAGGCGTACGTCGGCAACCCGGGATCGGGGGTGCCCGACGCGGACGGCGGGGGGATGTGCGTGGCCAGCGCTCGGGAAACGCCGTGGGTGTGCAGGGTTGCCAGGCTGGTGGTGAAGCGGTGGTGGGTGCCTTGGTCGCGGCGGAGGGTTTCCACGACGTGGACGTTGGGGTTGTTGGCCGTGTCGGAAATGGCGTGGGTGAGGACGGGGTGGGGGCTGGACTCGATGTAGATGTGGTGGTTGTTGTGGGTGAGTTGTTCGATGGTGGGTTGGAGGAGGACGGGGTTGCGGAGGTTGTCGTACCAGTAGTGGGCGTTGAGGGTGGTGGTGTCTTGGATGTGGG
>NZ_JBVHLU010000260.1:0-2420 GCF_055558835.1 Embleya sp. NPDC025285 | reverse complement strand
CACCGACACACCCACCACCAACCCGCCACCTCACTCGCCTGGGGACTCTGGACCGAAACCAGCGGAATCACCGACACGCTCGACGCCACCGACCGGGCCCGGGTGGCCCGCAGCGGACTGGTGCCGCTCGACAGCGGAACCGGGCTCGCCCTGTTCGACACCGCCGTGGCGAGGGGGGACGCCCTGGTCGTCCCGGCCCACCTGGACCCCGCCGCACTCCGTGCCCAGGCGACGGCCGGGACCCTGCCCACCCTGCTGCGCGGCCTCGTTCGCATCTCGACCCGACGCACCGCCCATGCCGGCGGGGCCGGTGCGGGCTCCTCGCTCGGTCGGCGGCTGGCCGGTCGGTCCGCCGCCGAGCAGGACGAGCTGATCCTGGACCTGATCCGGACCCAGGTGGCGGCCGTGCTCGGCCACGCCACCCCCGAGGCGGTGGATCGCGAACACGCGTTCGGTGACCTGGGTTTCGACTCGCTCACCGCCGTCGAGCTGCGCAACCGGCTCAACACGGCCACCGGCCTTCGGCTCCCGGCGACGCTGATCTTCGACTATCCGACCCCGCTCGCCCTCACCGCGTTCGTCCGCGCCGAGGTCGTCGGCGGACTCGTACCCTTGGCGGGAGTACCCACCGCGCGCGTACTCGGTGACGGCGGGCCGGCCGAGGACCCGATCGCGATCGTCGCGATGAGCTGCCGCTTCCCGGGCGGCGTCCGCACGCCCGAGGACCTGTGGCGACTGGTCGCCGAAGGCACCGACGCCATCGGTGGATTCCCCACCGAGCGCGGCTGGGATCTGGACAACCTCTACGACGCCGACCCGAACCGGGTCGGACACACGTACGCGCGTGAGGGCGGATTCCTCTATGACGCGGACCGGTTCGACGCGGAGTTCTTCGGCATCAGCCCGCGCGAGGCACTGGCCACCGACCCACAACAACGGCTGCTCCTGGAGACCGCGTGGGAGGTGTTCGAGCGGGCGGGCATCGACGCCGCCGACATTCGCGGCACCGACGCGGGTGTGTTCGCCGGGGTGATCTCACAGGACTACGCCTCGGGCCTGGCCAAGGTGCCGGAGGGCGTCGAGGGCTATCTGTCCACCGGGAACACGACGAGTGTCGCGTCGGGTCGGGTGGCCTACACGTTCGGGTTCGAGGGTCCGGCGGTGACGGTGGACACCGCGTGCTCGTCCTCCCTCGTCGCGATCCACCTGGCCGCACAGTCGCTGCGCAGCGGCGAATGCTCGCTCGCCCTCGCGGGCGGGGTGACCGTGATGGCCACGCCGAGTTCGTTCATCGAGTTCAGTCGGCAGCGCGCGTTGTCGCCGGACGGCCGCTGCAAGGCATTCTCCTCCACCGCCAACGGCACCGGCTGGGGCGAAGGCGTCGGCCTCCTCCTGCTCGAACGCCTCTCCGACGCCCAACGCAACGGTCACCCCATCGTCGCCGTACTACGCGGCTCCGCCATCAACCAGGACGGCGCCAGCAACGGACTCACCGCACCCAACGGCCCCTCCCAACAGCGCGTGATCCGCCAGGCACTCGCCAACGCGCGACTGGCGCCGGACCAGGTGGACGCGGTCGAGGCACACGGTACGGGAACCGTGCTGGGCGACCCGATCGAGGCTCAGGCCCTGCTCGCGACGTACGGCACCGACCGCGCTGCCGACCAGCCGTTGCGCCTCGGGTCGATCAAGTCGAACATCGGGCACACGCTTGCCGCCGCCGGGGTGGCCGGGGTGATCAAGATGATCCTGGCCATGCGGCACGGCGTACTGCCCAAGACACTGCACATCGACGAACCCTCCCCGCTCGTCGACTGGACCGCAGGCGCGGTCACCCTGCTCACGGAGAGCGAATCGTGGCCGCAGACGGACCACCCGCGCCGCGCCGGTGTCTCGTCCTTCGGCATCAGCGGCACCAACGCGCACGTGATCATCGAGCAGGCACCGGTGTCGGTCGTCGCGCCGGCGCCGGTCGACCCGGAGCCGCAACCGGAAACCCCGGTTGTCCCCGACTCATTGCCCACCCCCTGGCTGTTGTCGGCGCGTTCGCCACAGGCGCTGCGCGAGCAGGCTCGCCGTCTTCGCGAACACCTGGACAGCCGGCCCGACTTGTCGGCGACGACGGTCGCCCGTGTACTGGCCGGGCGCACGCTGTTCGAGCACCGCGCGGTAGTCATCGGCAACCACACCGCCGGCCTCAACGCCCTCGCACAGCAGCAGGAAACCCCGGACCTCATCCAGGGCACCGCGACCACCGACCCCGGCAAGATCGTGTTCGTCTTCCCCGGACAAGGCAGCCAATGGGACGGCATGGCACTCGACCTGTACGCCACGTCCACACCGTTCCGTGAACACCTCGACGCCTGCGCCGAAGCCCTCAAACCCTACGTCGACTGGAACCTCATCGACGTCCTCCACGC
>NZ_JBVHLU010000259.1:0-2445 GCF_055558835.1 Embleya sp. NPDC025285 | reverse complement strand
ACCCCCCCCCCCCCCCCCCCCCCCCCCCCCCCCCCTCCCTCCCCCCCCCCCCCCCCCCGAGAACCGCACGGCCTCAGTCGTGCCGGTCACCGAGGGAACCCCCCGACACCCGGGGCGTGGCCGATGCCGGCCCCGCCCCGGCACGCGTCGAGGCCCCGGACCGCAGCCGGTTGCGAAAACCCCGCCCCGCCCCGACGCGAACACGCGTGACCGGGCCCCGGGCACCGGCGATCACGGGAGGAACATCACCCGTTCGCCACCGGAAAACCCCGCCCGAACAGCCCGAAACAACCCTGAATCGACCATGTCACTGGTATTGTTGTTCATGTCGGAAGGGGTTGGCCCCCCGGAAGACCCCGAACCGTGAACGACGAAGGAGACCCCCATGGACCACGTCATCACCGAGATGGTCAGCGGCCCCGCCGAGTTCGACGCGGACGGCCTGATCACCAACCCGGACGACGTCGAGATCGTCCGGGGGTGCTTCACCTGCCACGTGCTGCACGGCGAGACGTTCGGCCCGTGCATGGTGGCCGCCGGCCCCACCACCGACGAACTGATCGTCCGTCACGCCGGCGCCGTCCGCTCCGCGTTCAAGGCCACCGCCCCCGCCCCGAGCCTGCGCGCGCGCCGCGCGCTGGTGGGAGCACGGGCCCGCGCGGCGCAGGCGTCGGGACTGGCCCGCCGCCCCGGCTGGACCACGCTGGCCATCGCCGCGCTCCGCGCCGCCGTCGACCGTTGCGGCGAGTACCGCGCCGAATGCCGCATGGCCGCCGCGCCCCGACTCGCCACCGACTGACCCCGTCGCCCCCGGGGCGGCGGACCGCCGCCCCGGGGCCGGATCCCGACCCACCCGAGCCGACATCGGAGAGACCCGTGAACAGCAACCCCCACCGCCACCCCCGCCGGCTCATGGCATGGCTGCGCGCCTTCCTGCGCCCGGCGCGCCCCACCGGCCGCTACGCCATCCCGTGCGACTCCTGCGGCGCGAAGTCCGGTGAACGCTGCGAGGGCTACTGCCCCCTCAGCGCCGCAGACGAGGATTTCGCCGACATCTGGTGACCGACCCCGGAGCCGGCCGACCGGGGCGACCCGATCCGGCCGATGCGCCGAACGGCTGAAACCAAGCCGCGCCACACCCACGCTATCGATAGTGACTGGTATTGTTGTTTGTGTCGGAAAGGGATGGCTCCCCGGAAGACACCGAACCACGAACGACCGAGGAGAACCCCCCGTGACGGACACCTTTGCGGCGAAGTTGGCCAGGTTCAAGACGGAATGGATCCGTCCCGAGAACATCCGCGCCGAGATCTCCCGCGCCCACGCGATCGCCGACAACGCCCGCACTCTGCGCGAGACCCTCCCGCCCGCGCACCGCGCGCCCACCGGCGACATGCGCGAGATCGCGACCAGCGCCACGGCGTCCGCGACATCCGCGATCCAGGGCGCGCGCACGGCCGAAGCCCAGTTCGAGCAGGCCCGCGACTTCGTCCAGGTCGTTGCCGCCCGCAGGCACCTCGACGGCGCCCACGCCGACCTCATCAAGGCCCACAGCCAGTATCTGCGCTACGCCGAGACCGGTCGCGAGTACTTCGTCAGTCTCGGCCTCCGCGTGCACACCGGCCATCTCGCCGTACTCGAAGGCAGGTTCTGACCCCATCCCGCCGGGCGGCGGCCGGCCCCGCCGCCCGACACCGAACCACGACCCGAGGACCACTCGTGACGAACGACGACGCCCGCACCACGGCCCGCGACACGCACGCCGCCGCCGCCAGACTCGCCCGCACGCTGCGCCGCACCACGGTCGGGGTCGAGGCCATGGCGCACCTGATGGCCGCCCTCGAAGCCGCGACCACGGCCCGCGACACCGCAGCCCACGCCGTCACCCCCGAGGACGTCGAGGCGGCCCGCGCCGCGCTCGCCACTGCCCACCGCCACCGGGCCAAGTTCGAGCGCGCCGGACGCCGCAACCGGCCCGCCCGCCGCTGATCGCCCCGGTCCGCCGGCCCGAGCCGACACGGACCCCGCGACACCGAGACCGCGCCCACGGCGCACACCACCGCCGGACGGGGTTGGCCCCCCGCCCGACGTCCGAACCCCGAACGACACCCGAGGAGTCACCACCATGCCCGCACCGCTCAAGACCGGCGACCGCGTTCGTCTCGTCAACGACCAGGCCCACCACGCCGGCACCGTCAGGCAGGTCGACCAGGACGGCAAGCGCGTGACCGTCCAGTGGGACGGCGGCGGCCGGCTCACGCACCGCCGGGAAAGCGTCTGCGCTCTCAGTGCCCGGATCCCCGCCCAGCGCTGACCGCCCGCCCGTACCGGGGGGGGGGGGGGGGGGGGGGGGGGGGGGGGGGAAGAAAAAGGGAAGCAAACAACACCACCAACCTGGAGAGGGTGTGTGGGGGGGGGGGGGGGCTGCCTCCGGGTTGGCACCTT
>NZ_JBVHLU010000258.1:0-2483 GCF_055558835.1 Embleya sp. NPDC025285 | reverse complement strand
ATGCCGACGCCGCCGGTGGCGGCGTGGACGAGGAGTGTTTCGCCCGGTTGTGCTTCGGCGAGGTCGACCAGGCCGTAGTACGCGGTCAGGAACACGATCGGGGTCGCGGCGGCCTGCTCGTCCGTCCAGTCCGCCGGGACTCGGGAGAGGTATCGCCGGTCGGCGATCGTGCGCGGTCCGACACCACCTTCGAGCAGGCCCATCACCCGGTCGCCGGGGGCCAGGTCGGTGACTCCCGGGCCGACCTCCAGGACCACCCCGGCGCCCTCGCTGCCGATCAGGGCTTCACCCGGGTACATGCCGAGGGTGATCATCACGTCCCGGAAGTTCAGACCGGCTGCGCGCACCGACAGTCGCACCTGATGCTCCGTCAACGGAGCGTCCGCGATCGGCGACGGGAGCAGCGCGAGGTTGTCCAGCGTTCCGTGCCCGGTCACATCGAGTCGCCACGCCGGCTCGGCGGCGGTCGGAATCACCAGCGACGGACGGGAGTGAGCGGGGACCAGACGCGGGACGAACCGCGCTCCCCGGCGCAGCGCGAGCTGCGATTCGCCCTCGGCGAGCGCGGCGGGCAGGGCCGCGTACGACGCCGGATCGTCGTCGAGGTCCACCAGGACGAAGCGATCGGGGTGCTCCGTCTGCGCGGTGCGCACGAGCCCCCACACCGGCGCGCCGGCCGGCCGCACGGGGTCGTGTGCGTCGGTGGCGACGGCGTGGCGGGTGAGTACGACCAGGCGGGTCGACGCCAACCGCTCGTCGGTGGACCACTCCCGGAGCAGCGCGAGCGCCGCACGGGTGACCGCGTGGGCGGCGCCGGCTACGTCGTCACCCGGGTCGACGATGGGCGTTGTGACGACCAGCCCCGGTACCGGATCGCCGTTCGCGATCGCGGTCGCCACCGCGGCCGGGTCGGCGTACACCGCGTCGGCGGACGCGGAGATGCCGTGCGGGTCGGCACCCAGGACCGCGAACGGGACGCCGGTCGGCTTGCCTTCGGGGGCCGGCGCGGCGAGCCAGTCCAGGTGGAAGAGGGAGTCTCGGCCGGTGTCCTCGGTGACCGCGGTGAGCCGATCGGCTGCGATCGACCGTAGTACGAGCGCCTCGACCGTGGCGACCGGTGCGCCCGCCTCGTCGGTGGCCGACAGCGCGATCCGGTCCGTCCCGGTCGGGGTGAGCCGTACGCGCAGCGCGGTCGCGCCGGTCGCGTGCAGGGTCACCTCCGACCACGTGAACGGGAGGCGCACGCCGTCCGGTTCGGGCGCGTCGCCCGCGAGGGTGTCCAGCACCAACGGGTGCAGTGCCGCGTCGAGGAGAGCGGGGTGCAGCCCGTATCCCGCGGCGTCGCCCGCCCGGTCCTCGGGCAGGCGGACGTCGGCGTACAGCTCGCCGCCCAGCCGCCAGACCGCGCGCACGCCCTGGAAGGCCGGGCCGTAGGCGTAGCCGCGCTCGGCCAGCCGCTCGTACAGGTCACCCACGGGCAGTGCCTGGGCCCCGGCGGGCGGCCAGACCTCTGCCGCCGCCGCGTCGTCATCGGCCGTGCCGAGTGCGGCGCCCCCGCGCTCGGCCAGGACACCGGTGGCGTGCCGCGTCCATGAGGCCGACTCGGCGCCGGCGCCGTGACCGCCACGACCGCCGGGCCCGCCGGTCGGTCGGGAGTGGATGGTGACGGTACGCCGTCCCGCTTCGTCCGGGCCGGCGATGGTGAGCTGGAGATCCACCCCGTCCCGGACCGGGAGCACCAGCGGTGCCTCCAGCGTCAGTTCCTCGATCGTGTCGCACCCGACCCGGTCGCCCGCCTGGATCACGAGGTCGATGAAGGCGGTGCCGGGGAGCAGGGTGGTGTCGAGGACGGTGTGGTCGGTGAGCCAGGGGTGGGTGGTTCGGGAGAGGCGTCCGGTGAGGATGAGTCCGTCGTTGTCGGCGAGGGGGAGTGCGGCGGCGAGGAGCGGGTGGTCGTTCGCGTCCAGCCCGGCGGCGGCGACATCGGCACCCGCGCGTGCTTCGAGCCAGTAGCTCTCGTGCTGGAAGGGGTAGGACGGGAGATCGTCCACGAACCCGGCTTTTGACGGAACCAGTGTGCCCCATACCGGAGTTCGCGCGAACAACCGGGCATGCGCGACGGCGGTGACGAGAATCTCCGGCTCCGGCTGCTCACGGCGCGAGGTCGGGATGAAGGCCGGCGAGGTGTCCTGGGCCGTGTCGTCCGACCGCAGACTCTCGACGGTCTCCCGAGCGAGCGCGGTGAGCGTGGTGTCCGGACCCAACTCCAGGTAGGTGGTGACGTTTTCGCGGTGGAGGGTGGTGATGCCGTCGTGGAAGTGCACGGCGTGGCGGATGTGGTTGGTCCAGTAGCCGGGATCCGCGAGTTGCTCGGCGGTGGCGATCGTCCCGGTGGTGTTGGAGATCAGGGGCGTGTGGGGGGAGTGGTAGGTCAGGTCGGCGGCCACGGCGTGGAACTCGGAGAGGATCGGCTCCATGTGGGG
>NZ_JBVHLU010000257.1:0-2562 GCF_055558835.1 Embleya sp. NPDC025285 | reverse complement strand
CGTCTGGAGCGGGTCCTGCGATCCAAGGTCGACGGCGCGGTCAACCTGCACGAACTCACCGCCGACCACGACCTCTCCGCCTTCGTCCTCTTCTCGTCCATCGCCGGTGTCTTCGGCGGACCGGCCCAGGCCAACTACGCCGCCGCCAACGCTTTCCTGGACGCGCTCGCCACCCACAGGCAGGGCACGGGTCGGCCGGGCACCTCGCTCGCGTGGGGACTGTGGGGAGAGGCCACCGGGATGACCGGCCACCTCGGCCGTGACGACCTGAACCGGATGGCGCGCGGCGGCATCCTGCCCTTCGCCGCGCCACTCGGACTGCGGCTCTTCGATGCCGCTCGCGCCCTCCCGCAGGCGCTTCTGGTGCCGCTGCGCCTGGACCCGGCCGCGCTGCGCGCCCTGGCCGGGACGGGCGCGCTGCCGGGCGTGTTCAGCGGCCTGGTTCGCGGCCCGGCTCGCCGGGTCGCGGCGACCGACGCCGGTACGGGCGGGTCGACCTGGCAGCGGCGGACCGCCGCGCTCGCGCCGGTCGACCGCTTCCGCGTGCTCCTCGAACTGGTCCGTACGCATGTCGCCGCCGTGCTCGGCCACGGTGACCCGGCGGCCGTCGCCGCCGACCGCGGGTTCAAGGACCTCGGCTTCGACTCGCTGACCGCGGTCGAACTGCGCAACCGCCTCACCGCCGACACCGGGTTGCGGCTGCCCGCCACCCTGGTCTTCGACTACCCGACCCCGACCGCGCTGGCCCGGCACCTCGGCGCCGAACTGCCCGGTGCGCAGCCGAACGTGGTCGCCGCGACATCGGCGCCGGGGGCGACCGGCGCCGACGAGCCGATCGCGATTATCGGCATGGCCTGCCGCTTTCCCGGGGACGTTCGCTCCGCCGACGATCTGTGGCGCCTGGTCATGGCGGGTGGGGACGCGATCTCCGAGTTTCCCGCGAACCGCGGCTGGGACCTCGCGGGCCTCTTCCACCCGCAGCCCGATCACGCGGGCACCAGCTACACCCGCTCCGGTGGTTTCCTGCACGACGCCGACCGGTTCGACGCCGAACTGTTCGGCATCAACCCGCGCGAGGCGCTGGCGATGGATCCCCAGCAGCGGCTGCTCCTGGAGACCTCCTGGGAGGCCCTCGAACACGCCGGCATCTCGCCGGACACCCTCGGCGGCAGCCGGACCGGCGTGTACACCGGGCTGGTCGCGCAGGGGTATGCAAGTCGACTCGACCGGGCCCCGGAGGAGTTGGAGGGCTACCTGGGCACCGGCAATACGCCGAGCATCGGCTCCGGCCGGGTCGCGTACACCTTCGGCTTCGAGGGGCCCGCGGTCACCGTGGACACCGCCTGTTCCTCGTCGCTCGTCGCGGTGCACCTGGCGGTGCAGGCGCTGCGCGGCGGGGAGTGCTCGATGGCCTTGGCCGGCGGCGTGACCGTGATGTCGGAACCGGGACTGTTCGTCGAGTTCAGCCGCCAACGCGGCCTGGCGGCGGACGGCCGCTGCAAGGCGTTCTCGGCGGACGGCGACGGATTCGGCCCGGCCGAGGGCGTCGGCGTCCTGGTCGTGGAGCGCCTGTCGGACGCGGTGCGCAACGGGCATCGCGTGCTCTCCGTCATCCGCGGTTCCGCGGTGAACCAGGACGGCGCGAGCAACGGCCTGACCGCGCCCAACGGCCCGTCCCAGCAGCGCGTCATCCGGCAGGCGCTGACCGCCGCCGGCCTGTCGCCGCAGGATGTCGACGCGGTCGAGGGCCACGGGACGGGTACCGCGCTCGGCGACCCGATCGAGGCCCAGGCCCTGATCGCGACCTACGGTCGGGACCGGCCGGCGGAACACCCGGTCCACCTCGGCTCGGTGAAGTCGAACATCGGGCACACGCAGGCCGCGGCGGGCGTGGCCGGCGTGATCAAGATGGTCCAGGCGATGCGCGAGGGCGTGCTGCCGCCGACGCTGCACGTGGCGGAGCCGACACCGCACGTGGACTGGGCCGCGAGCTCCGTACGGCTGCTCGCGGAGGCCATGCCGTGGCCGGTCACCGGTCGCCCGCGTCGGGCGGCGGTCTCCTCGTTCGGCATAAGCGGCACCAACGCGCACGTCGTCCTGGAACAGGCCCCCGACACCGCGCCCGCCGACCTGCCGGGCGACCAACCGCCCTCAGGCGCCACCCGGGTCGCGGCTCGGACGAACGTCGCCGCGCTGCCCTGGGTGCTCTCCGGCCACACCGCCGAGGCGCTGTACGCGCAGGCGCGCAACCTCGCGACGTTCCTGCGGGAACAGTCCGGGCTCGCGCTGCCCGATGTCGCACACACGCTGGCGACCGCACGCGCGACGTTGCCGGAGAGGGCCGTGCTGACCGCCGCGGATTCGGCCGAACTCCTGCACAGCCTCCAGGCACTGGGGCGCGGGGAGACCGCATCGGGCGTGGTGACGGGCCCGGCGAGCGCCGACGGTCGGCTGGCGTTGTTGTTCAGTGGGCAGGGGAGTCAGCGGGTCGGGATGGGGCGTGAGCTGCACGATCGCTTCCCGGTGTTCGCGGAGGCGTTCGATGCCGCTGTTGTCGAGTTG
>NZ_JBVHLU010000256.1:0-2643 GCF_055558835.1 Embleya sp. NPDC025285 | reverse complement strand
CGCGAGCCGGTCGAGCTCGCGGAAGGGGTCGGTACGCATCAACATAACGAGAACACCTCCGAAAGTTTCGGTCGGTAGCGCCCTGACGGGCTCCCTGGAACCGTTGTAGCATGTCATCGGAAGGATGACAAATACGTGGGTCGTCCACATGATGACGACGGAGGAGACGACGTTGTGAGAGGGGCTCCGGTGAACGCGAACGACCGACCCGACAATCCCGCCGCGGGGCCCGCGTCCTTCCTGGCCGCCGCCGCGGCCCTGGAAGCCATCGACCGAGCCGTCCGCACGGCCCAGGACGGCGAGGCCGGGCCGCCGCACCCGGACGCGGGCCCCGAACAGGCCTTGGCCTCGCTGTTGTTGCTCCGCGAGATCCGGGAGCGGCTCGCCGGATGGGAGAGCGGGCTGATCGAGAACGCCCGCGACGCCGGCGCCAGCTGGGCGGACCTCGCCCACCCCCTGGGCGTCGCCAGCCGACAGGCCGCCGAACGCCGCTACCTGCGACTGCGCCCGGGCCCCGCCGGAACCACCGGCGAACAACGCGTCACCGCCACCCGCGAACGCCGCGCCGCCGACCGCGCCGCCGGCGCCCGAGCCCGCGACAACGCCGCCGACCTGCGACGCCTCGCAGGCCACATCACCGCACTCACCGACCTCCCCGCCGCATCCCGCCCGAGCATGGCAAGACTGGACCAGGCCCTGGGCCAGGACGACCCCGCCGCCCTGATCGACCCCCTCAACGCCACCCGCCCACACCTGACCGCCGCCCACCCGGAACTGGCCGCCCGCATCGACGCCCTCGTGGACCCGCCCACCGCGACCGGCCACGCCCCGGTGACATGACGCCGGAGCGCCGGTCCTACCGCTGGGACCTCATGCAGTGGATCGCGCGCGAACGCGTGGTCTCGATCATCCGGGCCGGGTCCGCCGACCAAGCGGCCCAGGACCTGGAAACCCTGGTGGACGCAGGCCTGACCGTGATCGAGGTGTCTCTGACGACACCCGGGGCGGCGGACGTGATCCGGGAAGCGTCCCGCGCCCGTCCCGACGTTCTCATCGGCGCGGGCACCGTCCTCGACGCCGAATCCGCCCGACATGCCGTGGCGGCCGGCGCCCGGCTGCTGGTCTGCCCCACCCTGTCGGCCGACGTCATCCGCACCGCCCACCGCTACGGCGCGGTCGTACTCCCCGGCTGCGCCACACCCACGGAGATGACCGCCGCGATCGAGGCGGGAGCCGACGCGGTCAAGGTCTTCCCGGCCTCGGCCTGGACGCCCGGCGCGCCGGCCGACGTGCGTGCGGCCCTGCCACAGCTCCCGCTCATCCCCACCGGAGGGATCTCGTTGGGGGCAGCCCCGGCCTGGATCCTGGCCGGCGCCGTCGCGGTCGGTCGGGCTGGGGTCGACGCTGACCCGCTCCGGTGCGGTGTCGACGCGCACGCGGGTCGACACGTTCAGAAAGGCGTTGGCCGACGAGGCCGGATGACCGCGATCCCGACACCGTCCCCCCGAACCGGACGGATCCGCGTGACCGGCCGCGGACCCCGCCTGCGCCCGGCCTTCAAACGCGGTACGACACCGTCCACGCGTCCCCATTGCCGTGTTCGACGCGCTGCGCTCCTGCGGCGTCGTCCGGTGGCAGACCTGGCGTGACGGACGCGGCCTCTTCCACCTCGGGGTTCCACCGTTGGGTGAGGCCGTCGGAGTGCATGACCAGCGCGCTGCCGGCCGGAAGGGGGTGGGCGGAGGTGCGCGGCCCGCTTGATGTGGTACGGCCGTGGTTCACGACGACTCCCGGAGTGAAAGGGCGTACCGGCGGCGGTTCCACCGATCCTGCGGCGGCCGTATGCCCCCGGGCCCTTCGGGGATACCCCCGCAGCCCGGGGAGATTGCCTGCTCTTCGAACATCGCAAAATCTGTTGTGTCGGGAGTAGACATTGGGTGCTCGTGTGGCTATGGTTTCTCTCGTAGCCCAGAGAGATCGAAGGGCCCGGCAGAGAACGAACTGCCGGGCGGCAGGCGGGTAGTCGCAGTGCGCAGGACGGTTCGGTGGTGGGATTCCGAAGCCGCGGTTGAAGTGAAAGGGCGACGGAATCGACGGCCGGACCGGGTGGCCCGCGGCAATAGGGGTCACCACAGGCAGTGTCGTGGTCGAGCAATGCAGTACCGGTAGGTATAGGTCGCAGCACCCGGCAGTGAAGTGGGTGAGCAGTACCTCGGTGAAGGCGTCGGCTGCGGGCGCGCGCACCGGGAGGTTCGACGGTGGGGTTCCAAGCCGAAGCGAGACGCAGGACGGGCGACGGGGCTGATCGTCGAAGGGTGGCGCCGTGAGAGGCCACCGAACGTTCGCATCACCTGTAGTACGCAGTCGAGCAGTTGATATTCGAGGGAAGAACGGAGGAGCCGGGCACCATCGGGATCGCCCGGGCGGAAGTCTTGGGCCCGGGTACCGCAGGACATCGATAGTGAGGTGGTCTCCGGTCGAGCAACCGCGATCCCCGCACCCCCGACGGCAGTTCGGTCGGGTGGGCGGAAACACGAGGCCGGCGCAGCAGTCGTAGCCGGCAGGTGGTGTAGCAGTTCCTTCGGGGCCCGGTGCCGTACGGCACCGGGCCCCTCTACGTGTTCCACACACACAAGCGAGGTC
>NZ_JBVHLU010000255.1:0-2648 GCF_055558835.1 Embleya sp. NPDC025285 | reverse complement strand
CGGTATCGGTCGCCATGCTCGCCTCGCTTTGGTGCACACGAGTATTGAGCATAGACGAGTTTCGTGCAGAGGAGTCCTGATATCGGGCTGTCAGGAGCCGTATGCACAGCAGGCTTCATGTCTCGTTGATTGGTGCAGTCGTCTTCTGAAAATGACATCCGGTTAGGGTATACCTCAAATTGACACTGCGTATTCCAGAGAACGTGATGACGGAAGGTTGAACCTTCCGTCATAGCGCATCTGGTTTGGCCTCCCGTCAGCCAACCACGGGAAACACTGACTCGATCATTGGAGAATGGTCAGCTTGGCCTTGAGATCAATGGCTCTCGCGAAGTTGTGGTAATTCGGCGATGTTCGCTGCACCTGCGCGTGCAATGCTTTCAGCGCCGCCGAATCCGCCGACGACTCCATTTCGACCTCATACTCGACCTGGTCGTACCCTGGATTGATCCCAGGATCGATTCCAAGAAAACCTCTCAGATCGAGGCTTCCCTTCGTGCGGATAGTCAGCGATTGCAACTCGATGTTCATTGCCGCCGCATTTGCCGCGTAGGTTGCAGTCATGCATGCGTTCAACGCAGCCAGGATCAATTCTTGTGGATTAGCGGCCGTGTCGGTACCGAGCAATTCTGCCGGTTCGTCCGCGTCGATGACAAAGCCGCGCGCCAAGGCCGTGTCACCTAGTACGAGCGGCATGGTTCGCGCACGCGTCCGGGTGCCACCCTCCCAGGTTGTCACGACGCCGAACGTCGCGATGCCTGCGGCGGGCTTTGCTGCGACCTGATCTGCAAACTCACGCAATGCGCCGACGTTGATCCCGTTGCCGGGAGTTCCTTTAATGTTTGTGTTCATTTCTCGTTCCCCCATTATGTGTTACGCCCGGCCATCACGCCGCCGTCAACGTCCCAGATTGCGCCCGTCACCCATGCTGCCTTGTCCGACAACAGGAAGAGGATGACCTCGGCGACGTCTTGTGGCGTCCCAACCCTGCCGATTGGGTGGAAGCTGTTGAATCCCTGTAAGGCGCCATGAACCTCGGCCTTGGGTATGAATCCCTCGTAAATCGGCGTTTCGACAACCGCCGGAGAAACGGCATTGACCCTGATTTGTTTGGATGCCAGCTCCATCGCAAGGTGCTGGGTCAGCGAATGCAAACCTGCTTTTGCCATCGAATACGCGGACGACGGCGTAGCCGCAATCGCCTGCTTGCCCCACATCGAGCCGATGTTCACAATGGCGCCGGGACGCTCGCTGGCCACGAGATTGGCCACGACTTTTTGTGTGATGAAGAAGAACGCTTTATTCAACGTCAAATATTGTTCGTAATCACTTTCCGTGTGCTCAAGAAACGCCTTCGGGAAGAACACCCCAGCCGCGTTGACCAGAAGATTGATGTCCTTGTGGTGTTCATCGATGGTATGCAGGAGTCGCTTCACATCTTCGGCTCGCGAGAGATCGGCAGTCAGGGCGGTCACGGTGCCCAACGACGACAGCGCCTTGCGGGCCTCTTCGGCCTTGTCTTCACGGTGACCGACGATGACGACGCTTCCGCCTTGCTCAAGAACCATGCGGGCAGTTTGCAGTCCCATCCCGCTAGTGCCGCCGATGACCAACAACTTCTTGCCATTAAATTCAGTACTCATAATAATCTCCTTAACTACCAACTAAATGGTAGGGTTGTGTTGCAAAAAAAGTGCCGACCTCAGGTCAACACGGTGGAAAGAAAAGTGTTTCCAACTTCGGCCGGTCCGCGTGACGACCGCATGCCACGGCCCACCATCATCGAGCCTTCCAACGCGCACAAGAATGCCTCTGCGAGAGCCTCTGGGGTGGAATTCGAGGTGATCAGCGCGGCACGCTGACCATCGGCAACGACAAGAGTCAACCAGTCGAGATTGACTTTAAAGAATCGCTCGACCTCGCTCACAACGGCGTCCGGCAGCGAGTCCGACTCGGCACCCAACATGCCGCAGACACAAAGGCGCCGGTCCTTGGCGAAGGTGCGTTCGAAAAGTGCCGCATACGCAGTTAGCCTGTCAGGCGCTTTCGCATGCTGCCCTTCGATGCTCAGCAACTCCTCACGAAACCGGTGCGTGTAGCGCTGTGCGACCACGGCCACGAGTTCACCCTTCTTGGGAAAGTGGTGGTGGATACTTGGTTTTTTGATGCCTACCAACTGGGCCACGTCGTCGTATGAGAAGCCGTTGTAGCCGTGCTGCTGTACCAACCCTTCAGCGGCATCGACCACCCGCTCGGCGGTCGGCGAGATTTCGGAGAAATGCTTCATGCAAGCGCCTCATTTGATTCGGCGACTGGCAGGTGGCCTGTCTTGACCAGGATGGTGCAGCCTGTATTGCTGAAGGGACGGTGAGCACTCAAATGCGGACTGCGCATCCATGTGCCGGTAGGGTAGCTTCCGAACTCATCCTCAAAGACGCCTTCCAACACATAGATTTCTTCACCGCCGTAGTGACGATGCGAATTGAATCGTGTCCCCGGGGCCCAGCGCACCAAAGCCGTATGTTGTGTGTCGAACTCAGAAAGTGGCATCACCGACAGACCCGGCACGAGGCCTGGAAAACAGGGGCCGTTACGGGTGTCGACCGCAGTGCGTTGGCTGTCGGCCAGATCAAGACGGCGCAGCTTGA
>NZ_JBVHLU010000254.1:0-2708 GCF_055558835.1 Embleya sp. NPDC025285 | reverse complement strand
ATGCTCGGCTCGTTGAACAATTGAAAGCTGCCGATCACGGAGAACGTGGTGGCCAGCAGCAACGCCGGCTTCAGCGCCGGGAGTTTGATGCTCCAGGCCTTGCGGAAGGAACCCGCGCCGTCCATGTCGGCGGCCTCGTAGAGCTCGTCGGGGATCGCCCGCAGAGCGGCGTAGAGGATCAGCATGTTGTAGCCGACGTAGGACCAGGTCACCACGTTGCCGATGGACGCGAGCATCCAGTCCGGACCGAGCAGATCGGGCAGTTTCGTGCCGAGCAGGTCACCCACCTCGGCCGCGAGGCCGAAGCGGTCACCGTAGATGTAGCCCCACATCAATGCCGCGACCACGCCGGGCACCGCGTAGGGGATGAATATGCCCACCCGGAACAGGCCCGGCGCGCGCAACCGGCCGCTGTCGATGGCCAATGCCATGAGCAGCGACAGGGTCAGCATCAGCGGTACCTGGATCGCGAAGAATAGCGCGACCCGGGCCAGCCCGGCAGTGAACAGGTGGTCGCTCAGCGCCTTCGAATAGTTGTCGAAGCCGACGAAGACCGTGCCCCCGATCATCCGATCCTCGTACAGGCTCAGCCGGAACGCGTAGACGAGCGGTGCGGCAACGCCGATGACGAAGACGATCAGGAAGGGGGCGAAGAAGGCATGACCGGTGAGGTTGCGCCGTAGGGCGCCGCGCTTCACTGCGGACCTCTGCGGCAACGCGGGGCCGAGTCGAGTCTCACGGAAGGTCCTCCGGGACGCTGCGTCACGCCGGGCTCGATATCGAGGACGGATCGCAGGCGGTTCGGGTGGAAGGGGGCGGGATCGCGGAAACGAGGATCGCTCGTTGATGTTTGCGCCAACATTTCGGCTGCGATTCGAGAGTGTGTCCTCAGCATGTCGTGCTGTCAATAGTCGACCGTGGGGCAAGAAGTCGGAAATAGTCCGCCATCGGTACCTCGGAACCGGCAATCTCAGGTCACGATCGCAACCCCGTTGACCTGACTTCGTGTTTGCGCAAACATGATTCGTGCGCTGCCAGAGCGCCACGCGGTGAGTGAAAGGACCGGGGTATGCCGAAGGAAGGTGGACCGGCGATGCCCGGGACGGGTGGATCCGCCACAGCGCGCAAACGCGCCCCGTCCATGGCCGACGTCGCCGAGATGGCCGGGGTCTCCAGCCAGACCGTCTCGCGCGTCGCGAACAACCGCAACAACGTCGACGAGGCGACGCGCGAACGCGTGCTCGCCGCGATGCGGATGCTCGGCTACCGACCCAACACGGCTGCCCGGGCACTGGCCACCGGCAAGTTCCGGATGCTCGGCGTGATCAGCTTCGGACTGAACGCGTACGGGAACGCCCGCACGCTCGAAGCCATCGTGTCGGCCGCGCAGGACGCGGACTACTCGGTGAACGTGGTCAGCGTGCGCGCGCAGACCGAGAGCGCGGTGCACGAGGCGTTCGATCGGTTGACCATGCAGGCCGTAGACGGCATCATCCTGATCGAGGCGCAGATCCTCGACACCTCCGCGCTCCGGCTACCCTCCGGCCTGCCGGTCGTCGTGGTCGACGGCGAGGAGACACGGCGTCACCCCGGAGTCGACACCAATCAGGCCGAGGGCGCCCGATTGGCCACCGAGCACCTGCTCGACCTGGGCCACCGCACGGTGTGGCACGTGTCCGGCCCCCAGGACTCGTACGCGGCCCGCCGCCGTGCCGAGTCGTGGCATCGCACCCTCAAGGACGCCGGCTCGCGCGTTCCCCCACTGCTGTACGGCGACTGGACGGCGGCAAGCGGCTACGCGGCCGGCCTCGAACTCGCCGCGAACCCCGATGTGACCGCGGTGTTCGCGGGCAACGACCAGATGGCGCTGGGCATCGTGCGTGCCCTGCATGAGGCCGGCCGTGCCGTTCCCCATGACGTCAGCGTCGTCGGCTTCGACGACTTGGCCGAGTCGGCCTGGTTCCTGCCCTCGCTCACCACCGTCCACCAGGACTTCGAGGAAGTCGGCCGGCAGTGCGTCGCACTGTTGCTCGATCAATTCCGCGTCGGCCACGCGGACGTCCGCAGCGCGACCTCGGTCGCGTCGAACCTGATCGTCCGCGACAGCACCGCCGCACCGCTCGGCGCCTGACCACCACCGCCCAACGAAACCCCTACCCATACCGAACCGGAAGCACCCACACGGGCGCGTCGCGTGCCCGCGAATCCAATGTGGGTCGGCGGCGAATGCGCGGCGCTCGAAGTCCCCCGCGAACCGGCACATCCCGGGGGGCACGTGCCTCCGGATCCCGCCCCGTAACCTCGAAGGAGAGGTGGCGCACGGACCGGTGGCCATAGGCCCTGCCGCGCCACAACGCACCGATGAACGACACCACACCCACTCCCGCCGGCCGCGTGGCCGCCCTGCGCGCGCGCCTGGGCGGCATCGGCTTCGGCGCCGACTACAACCCGGACCAGTGGCCCGAGGCCACCCGCACCGAGGATCTCAAGCTGATGACCGAGGCCGGGGTCACCGTCGTGAACCTCGCGATCTTCGGCTGGGCCCGGGTGGAACCGGCCCGCGACGCCTACGACTTCGCGTACTTCGACCGCGTCATGGACGACCTCGCCGCACACGGCATCACCGCCGATCTGGCCACGATGACCGCCGCACCACCGCCGTGGCTGATCACCGAACACCCCGAGGTGCTGCCGGTGACCGCCGACGG
>NZ_JBVHLU010000253.1:0-2741 GCF_055558835.1 Embleya sp. NPDC025285 | reverse complement strand
GACGACCTGGCGATGATCGGCCGGGTCGAGGAGGCGCGCGAGTTGTTCGAGCGCCTGCTCGCGCTGCGCAACGACCTGGGCCTGCTCGCCGAGGAATGGGACCCCCGACTCCAACGCCAGGTCGGCAACTTCCCCCAGGCGTTCAGCCACGTCTTCCTGATCGACACGGCACTGCGACTGTCCCGCGCCGTGGAGACCGTTGATCCCGACCGTGGCGTCCCGAACTCGCTGTCGATGTCGTTGTCCGCGACGTGATGTCCGACGTGTCGCCGGCCCGACGCCGGGAGCCTCTTCAACCCCCTGAGCGAGACGGCACCACGGCCCCGCTCGCGTGACCGACGTTCACCGGAAGGCGACATCGCCGACACCGGACCGTCGGCAGGCGCCGACGACGCGCCACGCGCGCCCGCTGCCCGGAGCCCGCGCGAAGCCACCGAACGTCGAGCCTGCCACGGCCGCAGCGTGCGCCCGAGCCCAGGCGCCGGCTCGACCACACACCGAACCGAAGGACGACGAGCATGCGATACACCACGGGATGGGTCGCGGGACACAACGCCGATCTCCGCGTACGCCCCCGCGGGGGACACGAGATCGACAAGAACCTGTGGACGGTGGGGCACCCCGACACCGACGTGAGGGTGGCCACCTCACGGGACGGCACCACGACACTCCACCTGATCGGCCACTGCCTCGCCACCGCGACCCAGGCACGGGAGGCGGCCGACACCGCCGCCGCGGGATCGTGGCGCGACGCGATGCGCCTGCCCGGCTCCCACCTCACCGCGATCCGCACCCCACGCGCGTGGTGGGTGGCCGGGGACCGGGCCGGCGCGGTCCCACTGTTCTGGACCCCCACCGCCGGCGGAACACTCTGGGCGACCCTGGCCACCCCCCTCGCAGCCCTCGCCGGCACCGGCGCCGACCTGCCCCTGCTGGCCACCGACCTGGCCGTCACCGGCGTCGACACCCTCGCCCACCGATCCCGGTTCGAGACCGTACGCCGGGTCCCGCCCGGATCGTTACTGATCATCGCGCGCGACAACGGCGCCGAACCAGCCACACACGTCGCACCGACCGCCTTCGGACGAACCCGAACCTCGTCCTTCGACGAAGGCGCCGCCGACCTGCGCCGAGCCCTCACCGAGGCGACCTCCCGCCGCGCCCGACACGCCGAACACGTGACCTGCGACCTCTCCGGAGACCTCGACACCGCCTCCCTCGCCTGCCTCGCGGCAACACACGCACCGGTGGACGCGGTCACCTTCACCGACGACACCACGGCCACCGAAGACGACCTGCGCCACGCCTGCCGCGTCGCGGCCGAGACCCCCGCCATCACCCACCACATCGTCCACGGCCCCACCACCACGCACTTCGACCACCTGGACGACCTCGCCGCGCTCCCGCGCACCGACGCGCCCGCCGCCACCCTCACCCAACTCGCCCTCACCGACGCACGCTTCACCGCGCCCACCATCGGCGGTTCGACCACGCACCTGACCGGACACGGCGCCGACACCATCCTGCGCCCGGCACCCACCCACCTGATCGACCTGCTCCGCGACGGCCACCGCGTCGAAGCCCTGCGCCGCATCACCGCGCACGCGCGCACCCACCGCCTCGCCACCCCTCACGCGATCGCGGACGCGACCAAAGCCGCCGCCCGCACATACCCCGGGCCCTGAACCTGCTGGCAAACGCCCTGGAGAATCCGGACCCACGCTCCTGTCGCCCCGTACCGCTGCGGTGGTGCGGCACGACCGCGGCGGCCGGGTGGCTCACCCCCGACGGCCGCCGCGCCGCCGCGGCCCTGGTGGCCGACCGAGCCCACCACGCCTGCGCGGACACCCGCGCGGCCGAACTCCACGACCGCCTCGCCCTCGAACGCACCGGCTCGCGCCACGCCACGTTCACCCAGATCGCCCACCAGCGGTGGGCGACGACCGTGCACGCGCCGTTCCTCGACACCACCGTCGTGGACGTCGCCCTCGCCGTCCCCGGACCCGAGCGGGAAAGACCCGGACGGCCCATACCCCTGCTGCACGCCGCGCTCACCGGCCGCATCCCCCCATGGCTGCACCACCACGCCACGCGGACCGCCCCCGCCGCGAACATCCAGGCCGGTCTGCGTCGCAACGCGCCCGCCCTGCGGGCGCTGATCGCCGGATCCGCGCTCGGGCGGGCGGGCCTGGTCGACCCCGCCCTCATGCTGGGCGACCTGGAGAAGGCCGTCCACGGCATGCCGGCTCCGTCGACGCACCTGCGCGACCTGATCGTGGCCGAGGTCTGGCTCGCCACGCTCGACGACACCCGCGCCACCTGGTGGCAGGACGAGGAGGGCAGCGTGCGCGTGAACCCGCACTGCCACCCTGCGCCACGACGGACATGACTGGGCCCGGGCGGGCGGCGACGGCGGCTGCCTCGACGATGGGTTTGCTCATCCCCTCGCGGCCGCCGGGGCAATCCCTAGGCGGGGCGCGCGGGTTGCGCAGCGAGCTCCAGGAGTTCGGGCACGCCTTCGACGGCGTGGTGGGGTGCGAACACGGGGATGAGGTCGCGGACGAGGGTGACGCAGCGGGGTGCGCCGATGCGGTGGGCGAGGGTGAGTGCCTCGGTGGGGGGGGGGGGGGGGCCGCCGCCCTCCCCCCCCCCCCGCCACACGCGGGCCTCGTCGGTGGGGAAAAAACCACAGGTCCTGTTTCGCTGGCGTTGGGGGGCGGCGAGACACTCGCCCACGAAGG
>NZ_JBVHLU010000252.1:0-2775 GCF_055558835.1 Embleya sp. NPDC025285 | reverse complement strand
GAACTGCTGTGTATATCTTGGCGGCACGTGCTTTCTCTTTCCGGTTACCTGCAACCCTACGCGGGTCGCTGTCCGGAAGATCAAGGGCACCTCAGGGCGATGGACATGCTCACCACGTTGGCCGGTCACCTGGCGCTGCCCCCCGACGTACCGATCCTCACCCCGGCGCAAGCGGGCCTCGCCGAACGCGCCACCGATGCCCTCGGTGTCGTCGAGGGCATCGCGCACGCCCTGGCCTGCGCAACGCCACCCGCCACGGCGCTGGCCCAAGCCCTCGCTCGCGCGTGCGCCGTTCGGCCTTGACCCGTGCGTCGCCGCAGCCCGATCACAGCATCCCTTCCCGTGCAGGATCGAGTCACGTCGAGGAGACGCTCGATGACCGCAAGCACCCGGCGCGGAGGCGTCGACTACCACCGTGACGGCTACGCCCGACTCGGGGCCGTCGTGGATCCCAGCGTGATCGACGCCCTCGCCGTCGAGGCTGCGACACTTCACGAACTCCTGTCCGCCAGGGTGGAGATGCCCCGTCTCCTGGTCGACGTCACTCTGAGGCCCCGACGGATCCACCGCGCGGACCACGTATCCGTGCCCGTCCGATTCCTGTTGCACGACACCGCGCTCGCCGCCATCGCCGCCTCGTGTCTGGGCGCGCATCGGGCGGAACCCGTGGGCGCCTGCCTCGTGTGCCTTCCGCCCAACAGTCCCGGCACCCTCACCGCCCCGCTGAGCGGACGAGAGCCCGATCCGGCGACCGCAGACGAACATGTCCATCTGTGGGTGCCTCTGCAACCGGCGGACGGTGTCCTGCGCGTCGAGGCAGGCAGCCACCGCAGCAGCCGGAGCCGTCTGTGGTGGCGGCGCCGGCTGCGCCTGCACGAACCCACGATCGGCTGCGGCACGTGGAACGGGACCGGACTCGCGGTCCACCCACGCCTGTACGCCGGAGAATCCGCGAACCCGACTCGGGCGTACGCCATGTCCCTCGTCCTCACTTACCACGGGGCGGGCCGATGATCGCGGCCGTCGACGTCCGAGCCGCGTACGACACCTTCGGCTACGCGGCCTTGGGATCTCTCTTCGGTCCCGGTGAACTCCTGCCCCTGCGCGAACGCGCCGCACTCATGGAGGAGATGCGCGCGTCGTGGGGCGTCGAGGACACGATCAGCCACCAAGGCCACGTCTCGCTCGAACCCTTTCTGCGCGATCCCCGCGTACAGGCCGCAGTCGCCCGGGCGACGGGGACGGCCCGCGCCACCCCCCTCGGCGCGGTTCTGCACCACTATGCGCCCGGATCCGGCCCCCGCCCACCGCAGCCTCCCGAAGATCGCGACCCGGTCGTGACCGTGATCGTGGGCATGGAGCCGATTGTCGCCCTGCACCCCAGCGACGGCGGCATCACCCTCGTCCCCGCCAGCCACCGCGACACCTTCAAACTCCCCCGCGGCAGGGGGATCGACGACGCCGTCCGGTACGTCTGTGTCCCGCCCGGACACGCGATGCTGCTGCATCCGCGTCTGTGGTGCGGACGCCCGGCCAATCCCCTGCGTCGAGCCGCAATCGCGCTGGCGCTGTACCTACGGCCGGAACGCGGATCGGCGTGACACCCCAGCCCCGCAGGGACCGACCCCTTCGACGGAAGAGCATCGGCCGGCCCGCCGACATCGCCACCGTCACCGCGTCCGTCGCCCGGACCCGCCGCAGCGCCGCGCCCCCTTGCAGTCGGCGCGGCCATGCCCCCGATCGGAGGAAACCGCGTGCCTCGCCTCCTCACCGGCACCGCCGACGCGTGCGTACTCGTGGTCGCGACCCACTGGTCCACCGTCATCCACCTGGACGCCGTCCTGGGTCGATGGTGGCAACCCACCGTCCAACCCCGGTCCTGCCTGATGATCGACGTACGTCTGGATCCGGACCACCAGGCCGAGACGGCACGGGCCGTGGCCGAGCACGGTCCCGACATCAGCGAGACCGCGGGCGTGGCCGTCCATGTCGCTCGAACCTCCCGGGTCACGACCCTGGTCTATCCCACGCTCGGAGCATGCGTGAACGTGCGCACGGGTTCGGACCCGACCGCCGAGATCGTGGGCGCCGACCCCTTCGGCCTGGCCGTTGTCACGGCTTTGACCGCCCGCGACCTGGTTCGTTACGCACTGGAACGGGTGGGCTGGCGTCTGTTCCACTCCGCCACAGTGCCCCTCGCCGGCGCGAGCGATACCCCCACACGCGCCTGGACCCTGTTCCGCCCGGCCGACGGCGAGGACACCCTCGCCTTCCTGCCCCACCCCTCCGACACCGACCTCGGACTCGTCTTCCCAAAACCGCCACCCGACCCCGAGCACACCGAGCCCCAGGTGATCGTCGCCGCGTTCGAGACCCACCTGCTCACCGTGCTCCCCGACGTCCCCACCGTTGCGGCTCCGCAGTGGCTGGCGGCGCCCGGCGCCTTCCCCCGCAACCGCGACGAGGGAGACCCCGTACGCGGCTTCCTCCGCGACATCTTCGCCTCGAACCCCGTCTTCGAACCGATCCCGCACGACCCGTCTGCGTAAGGGCCCGCGACGAGCGCCCTCGACTTCCAGGAGGCCATCCATGGTGCTGCACCCACTGCCCCTGCCCGACGACGACCCCGGATGGAATCGCCGCCTGCACGGGTTCGCGGCGGTCGACGGACCACCCGGAGCACTGAGGTGCCCTTGATCTTCCGGACAGCGACCCGCGTAGGGTTGCAGGTAACCGGAAAGAGAAAGCACGTGCCGCCAAGATATACACAGCAGT
>NZ_JBVHLU010000251.1:0-2840 GCF_055558835.1 Embleya sp. NPDC025285 | reverse complement strand
ATGCTCGGCTCGTTGAACAATTGAAAGCTGCCGATCACGGAGAACGTGGTGGCCAGCAGCAACGCCGGCTTCAGCGCCGGGAGTTTGATGCTCCACGCGGTACGGAACACGCCCGCGCCGTCCATCTCGGCGGCCTCGTACAACTCTTCGGGAATCGCCCGCAGGGCCGCGTACAGGATCATCATGTTGTAGCCGACGTAGGACCAGGTCACCACGTTGCCGATGGACGCGAGCATCCAGTCCGGACTCAGCAGATCGGGCAGCTCCGTGCCGAGCAGGTCACCCACCTCGGCGGCCAAGCCGAACCGGTCGCCGTATATGTAGCCCCACATCAGTGCCGCGACCACGCCCGGCACCGCATACGGAACGAAGATGCCGACCCGGAACAGGCTCGCGCCGCGCAGCCGGCCGCTGTCGATGGCCAACGCCGCCAGCAGAGACAGGGTCAGCATCAGCGGTACCTGGATCGCGAAGAACAGCGCGACCCGGGCCAGTCCGGCCGAGAACAGGTGGTCGCTCAGCGCCTTCGAGTAGTTGTCGAAGCCGACGAAGACCGTACCCCCGATCATCAGGTCCTCGTACAGACTCAGCCGGAACGCGTAGGCCAGCGGGGCGGCCACGCCGATGCCGAAGACCACCAGGAACGGAAAGAAGAAGGCGTGGCCGGTGAGGTTACGCCGCAGGGCGCCGCGTTTCACCGCATGCCCTGTCGGCGGCATGGGGTCGGGTCGACTCTCACGGAAGGTCCTCCGGAACACTCGGGGATTTCGAGAACGGCGGACGCGCGGGTGTTCACCACCGACCCCGAATGTTTGCGCCAACATCGCGGCGCGTTTCGAGAGTGTTCCGTCAGCCTCAACGGCTGTCAATAGGCATCCCTCGGACGTTCGTGCGGGAATTTTCCCGCAGGAATGTCGCTTTTGACGACCCCCGGCAATCCTTCGCGATCGTTCACGACACGCTGTTGACCCGACATCATGTTCGCGCGAACATGAGCGCATCCGCCGCCCGGCGCGGACGGTGTGAATGAAAGGATCGGGGCATGGCGAAGGACGGAGAGTCGGCGAAGCCCGGATCGGGCGGGTCGTCCGCGACGCGTACCCGACCCCCGTCCATGGCCGACGTCGCCGAGATGGCCGGGGTCTCCAGCCAGACCGTCTCGCGCGTCGCGAACAACCGCAGCAACGTCGACGAGGCGACGCGCGAACGCGTGCTCGCCGCGATGCGGATGCTCGGCTACCGACCCAACACGGCCGCCCGGGCACTGGCCACCGGCAAGTTCCGGATGCTCGGCGTGATCAGCTTCGGCCTCAACGCCTACGGCAACGCGCGCACCCTCGAAGCCATAGTCGCCGCCGCGCAGGACGCGGACTACTCGGTGAACGTGGTCAGCGTGCGCGCGCAGACCGAGAGCGCCGTACGCGACGCCTTCGATCGGCTGACCATGCAGGCCGTGGACGGCATCATCCTGATCGAGGCGCAGATCCTCGACACTCCCGCGCTACGCCTGCCCTCCGGCCTGCCGGTCGTGGTGGTCGACGGTGAGGAGAGCCGCCGACATCCGGGCGTGGACACCAATCAGGCCGAGGGCGCCCGATTGGCCACCACACATCTGCTCGACCTGGGCCATCCCACGGTCTGGCATGTGTCCGGCCCGCAGGATTCGTACGCCGCCCGCCGGCGTGCCGAATCCTGGCACCGCACGCTCAAGGCGGCCGGCGCGCCCGTGCCGCCGCTGCTGTACGGCGACTGGACCGCCGCCGGCGGCTACGCGGCCGGCCTCGAACTGGCCGCGAACCCGGAGGTGTCCGCCGTGTTCGCGGGCAACGACCAGATGGCGCTGGGCATCGTGCGAGCCCTGCACGAGGCGGGGCGTCCGGTGCCGGGCGAGGTCAGCGTGGTGGGCTTCGACGATCTCGCCGAGTCGGCCTGGTTCCTGCCCTCGCTCACCACCGTCCACCAGGACTTCGAAGAGGTCGGTCGGCAGTGCGTGGCGCTGCTGTTCGACCAGTTCCGCACCGGTCACGCCACCGTCCACGGCGCCACGCCGGTCGCCCCGACCCTGATCGTCCGGGACAGCACCTCGGCGCCGCCCACTCCCTGACGAACGATCACGGCCCCTCGCACGCCCTGACGAGCCGTCACGACCGAACGCACCTCTGACGAACCGTCACGGCCCTCCGCTGGACCGTCACGGCCACTCCCACTCCCCGACGACACGTCGCGCCCACTCCCGGCCGACGGGTTCACGCGGCCTCCCCGCATCGCCCGCCGCCCCCTGGCTGCCGCCCGCCGCTCGCTGCCACTCCCGGTACGACGAAAGCCCGAGTAGACGCGGTACGGCACGCCCCGAACCGAACCGGCGGCGCCGAACGACGCACGCCCTCCGCACCCCTCCCGCGAACCCATTCGTCCTCACCGCCCCGAAGTGACCCGAAGGAGAAGTGGCGCCGGCCCGAGAGAACTTCGGCCCCGGCGTGCCACAACCCACCGATGAACGACACCACACACCGCCCCGCCGGCCGCGTGGCCGCGCTGCGCGCGCGCCTGGGCGGCATCGGCTTCGGCGCCGACTACAACCCGGACCAGTGGCCCGAGGCCACCCGCGCCGAGGACCTGGCGCTGATGGCCCGGGCCGGCGTCACCGTGGTCAACCTCGCGATCTTCGGCTGGGCCCGGGTGGAACCGGCGCGCGACGCCTACGACTTCGGCTACTTCGACCGCGTCATGGACGACCTCGCCGCGCACGGCATCACCGCCGATCTGGCCACGATGACCGCCGCACCACCGCCGTGGCTGATCACCGAACACCCCGAGGTGCTGCCGGTGACCGCCGACGG
>NZ_JBVHLU010000250.1:0-2883 GCF_055558835.1 Embleya sp. NPDC025285 | reverse complement strand
TGGTTGGGGGTGGTGGGGGGTGGGGGGGGGGGGGGCGGGGCGGTCCCGCGACTGCAGGCCCGGGGGGGGGGGGGGGTTGCCCCCCCCCCCCCCCCCCCCCCCCCCCCCACAACCGGCATGCACCGCCGAGGGGTCAGCCGGCGATCTCGTCGAGCAGCGCCGCGAGTTCCGCGGGTCGCGAGAACATCGGCCAGTGGCCGGTGGGCAGCGCGCGCGTGTCGATGGACTCGGCCTTGACGAGTTCGGCGAAGAAGGGGTGCTCGGCCGCGATCATGGCCTGAACCTGGTCGAGGGGGAACGTGCACGTGATCAGGTGCGCCGGCACCTTCAGGCGAGCCTCGTTCGAGACGCGCACCGGGCTCGCGGCCACCGCGTACGGCTGCGGCACCGCGCGTGCCCGCAGGGCGGCGAGATCGGCGTCGGAGAGGCCGTCGAGCACCTCCGGGTCGGCCGTCGGGTCGAACGCGTTCGTGTATCGCCCGTCGCCGCGCTCGGCGGCCTCCGCCTCGGCGCGCGTGCGCTCGGCCGGATCGATCACATCGAGCAGGGCGGTGCCGTCCCCGACCGGGCCGGCGTCGACATAGACGATCCGGGCGATCCGCTCCGGGATGGCGTCCAGCGTCTCGTACGCGGGGAACGAGCCGCCCGAGTGGGCGACCAGGACCACGTCGGTGAGATCCCGCGTGGTGATCTCCTCGATCAACGCGCGGGTCTGGGTGGCGAGATCGACGCCCGTGACGTCGGTGCGGTCCGCCTCCAGACCCGGCAGCGTCACCGCCGTGACGTCGTGCCCGGCTGCGCGCAGCAGACCGGCCACGTCGTCCCACGCCCACGCGCCGAGCCAGTAACCGGGGACGAGAACGATGTTCGCCATGGTGGTTCTCCTTCGATCGTCGTGCCGACAAGAACAATCTTGGAGCCCATACCTGACAAGTAATGTCATGTACGGGGACGGAGTCGTCAGATGGCGGGGTCGCCCTCCCCGAAATGTTTCGTGGAAGGTCCGGACAAGTTCGTCCGCAACGCGATCGCGGCCCGCCCGGACATTTCTCCGGGACTGCGAGAGCGGATCGTGGCCACCCTGCAGACCGACAATCCCGTCGCGGAGTGGGTCCTGGCGTACCGCCGCGACTCCAACGTGGGAGGCACACCGCCACCGGTCCCGCCGATACTCACCCGGGAACAGGCGGAAGCACTCCTGGCCCGAACCGACCTGTAGACCCTCGACACACGATTGCCGGTCGGTCACTCGACGGCGGACACGGCCGGGGTCGGGCAGGCGTGCGTGCTCGCTCCGAAGATTTTCGCGGGGCGAGGAGGCGCACTTCGACAATCGGGACGCATTGGCCGATTCCCGTCCGCCGTCGCCGTGGAACGGTCTGCCGAGCCCTCCCGGGAGGGGTCACCGGCACACCGGCACACCGGCGCGCTCCCGCGGGCCGGCGCAGCCCGCCGCCGATTGCCCCGGTCGCCACTCCTCCGCGCCGACGCCGTCTGCCGCCTCGACACCGGCCCGGGAAAAAATTTCGGCGGACCTTGAGAGATTCTGCTGCGCCTGGCCACGTCCTCTCCGAACGGGCCGCTTTCGGCGGCCCCTCGCCGAAGGGACGGCCGATGAACGAGCTACTACGGCGGAGGCGTCGCGTACCGCGCTCCGCTTGCCTGTGGGCGGCAGTGATGGCCATGCTCCTCGCCCTGATGACGACGGCGGGCGCACCCCCCGCCTCCGCGGCCGACCAGCCGCTCTGGCCCACCGCCGGCTATCTCGGGAGGCCAGGCTCCAGCGCGGTCGCGGAAGTGGAGAACTCGTCGGTGGCATCCGGCACCGGGGTGCGGCTCTGGCCCTTCCACGGCGGGCAGAACCAGCGCTGGCAGTTCCTCCCACGCCCCTCGAACTGAGCTGACCCGGGTTTCGTAGAGTGTTGCGGTTGTTCAGGCGGTCTTCGTTTGTTGTTGCTGCGGGTACTGTCGGTACGCCTGCTCGTACTCGATCGGTGGGACGTAGCCGAGGGCGGAGTGGAGCCGTTCCTCGTTGTACCAGCCGACCCAGCGCACGACGGCGTGCTCGACCTGGGCGAAGTCTCGCCACGGACCCTGCATTTCGATCAGTTCGGCCTTGAACGTGCCGTTGAGCGCCTCGGCCATCGCGTTGTCATAGCTGTCCGCGACCGAGCCGACCGAAGCGGCGGCCCCGACATCGGCGAGCCGCTCGGTGTAGCGAATGGACACGTATTGCGACCCCCTGTCCGAGTGGTGAACCAGTCCGGAGCCCTTCTTGATACGGCGTCGCCACAACGCCATCTCCAAAGCGTCCAGCGGGAGTTCGGTCCGCAGGTGGTCTGCGACCTGCCAGCCGACGATCATCCGTGAGTACACGTCGAGGACGAACGCCACGTACGTCCACCCCGACCACGTGCGGACATACGTCAGGTCGGCGACCCACAGTCGATCCGGGCCCTCGGCGGTGAAGCGGCGGTCGACCAGGTCCGGTGGACGGGGTGCGGCCGGCTCGGGCACGGTGGTGCGGCGGCGCCGCCCGCGGATGACGCCCTCGACGCCCGATTCGCGCATCAGCCGCTCGACCGTGCACCGGGCCACGACGTGGCCCTTGCGAGCCAGTGCGCGGGTGATCCGCCGGGCACCGTAGGTGCCGCCGGAGTCGGCGTGCTCGGTCTCGATCAGGCCGATGAGCCGCTCGTCGCGCAGCCGGCGCGCGGACTTGGGGCGCTTCTTGCGCGCGAAGTACGTCGACGGGGACAGGTCCAGCACCCGGCATACGGGATCGACCCCGAGACCCTTGTCACGCAGGTGGTCGATCACCTGCTCGGCCTCGTCCGGGGACGGTCGATCTCCTGCGCAAAAAACACGGACGCGGCTTTCAGG
>NZ_JBVHLU010000249.1:0-2932 GCF_055558835.1 Embleya sp. NPDC025285 | reverse complement strand
TGAACCCGCCGTAGCCCAACGCCTGGAGGTTCTGCTCCAACTCGCGGACGTCCACACCCTTGTCCACACCGACGGACAACGCCCGCCAGAACGGCATCTCGCCATAGAACAACGGCACCTTCGTCCCGTCCCGCCCGTACACCCGATCACCGCGCGACAACGTGTCGCCCACGCCCGGAAGCCAGGTGATCGTCCCGGGCCCCGCGTCGTTCCCGGCATCCGGCGGCGAACCACCCCGACCGGAACCTCCGCCCGTACCGGACCCACCACCCGAACCCGAACCCTGGGGCTGATTGCCGCCACCCGGGTTCTGCGACGGTGGTGGGGTGCCGCCGCCCTGCGGCTTGTTCCCACCACTCGGAGGCGGCGTCTCCTTGTCCGGTCCGGGCGCGGCCGCGTTCACGGAGTACGTGCCCGCGTATCCGAGCCTGCCGTCCACATTCTGCCGGTCCACCAGGTCCGCCCGGGTCACCGGCACGGCGTCCAGCTTGGTGCGGTTCGCGGACGCCTCGGCGTCACCGCCTCCATCCGCGAACAGAACGGCCGCCGCGCCGCCCGCCGAGGCCAGCACCAGGGCCGCCGCGAGTGCGCGCCGCCGACGGCGCCGCCGACGCTCCCGCGGATACGCCGAACGGTCCGGCTCCGCCGGGGCCGGCGTGGCTCCGTCCTCGTACTCGTAGTGCTGTGGGGTGTCGATCGAAACCACGTCGCCGCCCCTACTTCTTCTTCTCGAGCGGCGGAACCTTCTTGTTGCACACTTCCAGCGCCTTGGTGGTCTTCTCGTCACCCGCTTCGAGCGTCACCATGCCCGTGCCGTCGCCCATGTCGACGCCGTTCTCGCGCATGCACTCCGCGTTCTTGGCCTGCCACTCCTTGAACTTGGGGTCGTTGGGGTCGAAGTCGCTCTTCGGCTGGAACTTCTCGCACGCCTTGAGCGCGTTCTCGGTCTTGGACATGTCACCGTCCGCGGGGACGCCCATCGCGCGCATCGCGCCGCCCTCCCCAGGCTCCGGATCCGGCATGTCGATGCCGTTCTCCCGCATACAGCCCGCGAACTTGACCATCTGCTCGCGGTCCGAGGCATCGCCCTTCTTGCCCGAATCCGACTGGCCGCCGGCCTTCTCGGCGCCGCCGCCGCCCGAGGCCACCTTGTTCTTCGCCGAGCCGCCGCCGTCGTCACCGCACCCGGCCGTGGTCAAGGCGAGGCCACTCGCCAGAACCACCCCAACCGCCAACCGCAGCGCCAGAGGTCCTCCCGATCCTGTGCGCCCAAACCTCGTCATCACTGCCGCTCCCGCCTGTTTGTAGGGCCTGTGGTCATGCCCGCCCCGACGTCGTCGTCGACCGATCTCGTCGTCGACTCGATGTCGGCGCCGAAGTCGATGTCGGCACCAACGTCGGTGCCGATGTCGATGTCGAGGGGTGCGACAGCAGGTCTACGCGGCAGCGCGTTACCGGGCCGTCTCCCGAATTGGTTATCCGGAGCTAACACGGGCTCGCGTATAAACGGTGGGGTTGGCCCCATCCCCATCCATGGCGGTGGAGTACGCCACCCCACCCCACCCACCTCAGCCCATCCCCACCCCCACCCCTGGCCGAAGCGGAGCGACGAGACCTTGCGAGTCCTGGTGACCGAGGACGAGGAACTACTGGCCGATCTGATCGCCCGAGGACTGCGCCGGGCGGCGATCGCGGTGGATGTCGCGTACGACGGCGACAGCGCGCTGGAGCGGCTGATGGTCAACGACTACGACGTCCTGGTACTTGACCGCGACCTGCCCGGCACGCACGGCGACGACGTCTGCCAGGCGGTCGTGGCCGGTCGACTGCGCACCCGCATCCTGATGTTGACCGCCGCCGGTACGGTCCCCGAGCGGGTCGCGGGGCTGCGCCTGGGCGCGGACGACTACCTGCCCAAGCCGTTCGAGTTCGCCGAGTTGCTGGCGCGCGTCCAGGCCCTGGGCCGGCGCGCCACCCCGGCCGTCCCGCCGGTGCTGGAGAAGCACGGCATCGTGCTGGACAGCGCCCGCCGCCAGGTCACCCGCAACGGCGAGTACGTCCGCCTCGCGCACAAGGAGTTCGCCGTGCTCGCCACCCTGATGGCCGCCGACGGCGCGGTGGTCAGCGCCGAGGAACTGCTGGAACGCGTCTGGGACGAGAACATCGACCCCTTCTCCAACACCGTGCGGGTGACCATGTCCAAACTGCGCGCCAAACTGGGCGATCCCCAGGTCATCCGGACCGTGCCCGGCTCGGGATACCTGATATGAGCGGCAGGGCAGGGGATCTTCGACTGCTCTCCCAAGCCGTGTTCCGCCGCCCGTCGGCTCGAGCCCGACTCGCGCTCCTATACGGCGGCATGTCGCTCGTCGTCGGCACGGTGCTGCTGGGCATCGTGTACTGGTTCGTCGACCAGCGGTTGTCCCAGCGGCTGCCGACCGCACTGGCCAGGACCGTCGCGGCGGATTCCGCGTCCGTCTACGGCCCGGCCGCGCCCATCACCGGCCAGGCCCAGCCGGCATACCCGGCGCCGGGGATGCCGGCCCAGGTCACCTTGATCCCGCCCGAGACGATCCGTCGGATCACCACCACCGGCCAGAACGTGACGATGAGTCAACTCCTCACCGTGCTCGGCGCCGCACTGCTCCTGCTCGCCGCGGCCTCGATCCTGGTCGGCTGGTGGATGTCCGGCCGGGTGTTGCGCCCGGTCCACGGGATCACCGCGACGGCACGCCGGTTGTCCGAACACAACCTGCACGAGCGGATCGCGATGCCGGGCCCGGACGACGAACTCAAGCAACTCGCCGACACCTTCGACGGAATGCTCGATCGCCTAAAGAAATCCTTCGACAGCAGGCGCCTGTTCGTCGCCAACGCCTCACACGAGCTGCGTACGCCGCTCACGATCCAGCGCACGGCGATCGAGATCGGC
>NZ_JBVHLU010000248.1:0-3253 GCF_055558835.1 Embleya sp. NPDC025285 | reverse complement strand
AGGTGATGGAGGGCGATGTGCAGGGCGAAGAGTGCGGGTTGGGTGTAGCGGGTCTGGTCGAGGAGTTCGGGGTGGTGGTCGATCACCTCGCGCAGAGGCGTGTCCAGGTGCGGATCGAGATGGGCGACGACCTCGTCGAAGGCGTCGGCGAACACCGGGTACGCGGCGCGGAGTTCGGCGCCCATGCTCGGTCGTTGGCTGCCCTGCCCGGTGTACATGAACGCCGTCCGGCCGGGTCCGGCGAGCCGATGGCCGTTTACCGCGGTGTGCAGGCTTCGGTCCTGTACGAGGGCGGACAGCCCGGCCAGGAAGTCGTCGCGACGGATGCCCACGACGGCCGCGCGCCGGTCGAAGACGGTTCGCCGGGTCGCGAGCGTGCCCGCGATCGCGGTGAGGTCGGCGTCGGGATGTGCCGTGACGTACGCGTGCAGCCGCTCGGCCTGCTCCCGCAGTGCCTGCGGCGTGCGGGCGGACAACACCCACGGCAGGGGCCCCGACGGCGACACCGCCGCGGTGGCCGGGTCGTCCTCGTTCGTCCGCGCGGCGGTCGAACCGGTGTCCGGACGCTCGGGATCCGCCGCGGCCTCCTCGGCGGGCTCGGGTTCGGGGGTCTGTTCCAGGATCACGTGGGCGTTGGTGCCGCTGATCCCGAAGGAGGAGACGCCCGCGCGGCGGGGATGGTCGGTCTCGGGCCATGGTTCCGCCTCGGTCAACAGCGATACCGTGCCGGCCGACCAGTCGACGTGCGGCGCGGGCTCGTCCACGTGCAGCGTCTTGGGCAACACCCCGTGCCGCAGGGCCAGCACCATCTTGATCACCCCGGCGACGCCCGCCGCCGCCTGGGTGTGTCCGATGTTCGACTTGATCGAGCCGAGCCGAAGCGGCGGCCCGCCCTGGCGGTCCTGCCCGTAAGTGGCGATCAGCGCCTGGGCCTCGATCGGGTCACCCAAGGTGGTGCCGGTGCCGTGCGCCTCCACCGCGTCGACCTGATCCGGCGTCAATCCGGCACTCGTGAGGGCCTGTTGGATCACCCGCTGCTGGGACGGGCCGTTGGGCGCGGTGAGTCCGTTGCTCGCGCCGTCCTGGTTGACCGCCGAGCCGCGGATCACTGCGAGTACGTGGTGCCCATTGCGTCGTGCGTCCGCCAACCGCTCGACCAGCACCAGTCCGACGCCTTCGGCGAACCCGGTACCGTCCGCGCTGCCGGCGAACGAGCGGCACCGCCCGTCGGGGGAGAGCCCGCGCTGCCTGCTGAACTCCACGAACAGCCCCGGAGTGGCCATCACCGTGACACCACCCGCGAGCGCGAGCGAGCACTCGCCCTGTCGCAGCGACTGGACCGCCAGGTGCAGCGCGACCAGGGACGACGAGCAGGCCGTGTCCACCGTCACCGCGGGACCCTCGAGACCGAAGGTGTAGGACAGGCGACCGGACGCCACGCTCGTGGTGTTCCCGGTCAGCAGATAGCCCTCCAATGCCTCCGGTGCCTGGTGCAGGCGCGGCGCGTAGTCCTGCGCGATGGCGCCGACGAAGACACCGGTGTCGCTGCCGCTCAGCGCCGAGGGCCGGATCCCGGCCCGCTCGAAGGTCTCCCAGGCCGTCTCCAGCAACAGCCGCTGCTGCGGGTCGGTGGCCGCGGCCTCGCGGGGGTTGATCCCGAAGAACGCGGCGTCGAAGCCGTCCGCGCGCTCCAGGAAGCCGCCGGTCCGGGCGTAGGAGGTCCCGGGGTGTTCCGGGTCGGGATCGTACAGCCCGTCCAGGTCCCAGCCGCGCCCGGCGGGGAACCCGCCGATGGCGTCGGTGCCGTCCGCGACCAACCGCCAGAGCCCCTCGGGGGTGTCGACGCCGCCGGGGAACCGGCAGGCCATGCCCACGATCGCGATCGGCTCGTGCTTCTCGGACTCCACCTCGTGCAGTCGGCGACGGGCCTGGTGCAGGTCCGTGGTCACCCGCTTGAGATAGTCGCGAAGCTTCTCCTCGTTGGCCATCTGGCGTAACACTCCCTAACGCGAAACCGCGAAGTCACTGTGGTCGGAACGGGTGATTCAGGAGATGCCGAGCTCGTTGTCGATGAAGTCGAAGATCTCGTCGTCGGAGGCTGCGTCGATCTTCTCGGCCACCGCGGCGTCGCCGCCCGGGGCACCGGTACGGCTCGCCGACTCGTTGAGCCGGACCACGAAGTCCGCCAGCCGGGCGGCCAAACGTTCCCTGGTCCCGTCGTCGGGCACGGCGGTGGCCAGCGCCGCCTCCCACCGATCCACCTCGGCGAGCAGCGGCAGCGCGGGTGCGTCGGCGGGCACCAACTCGGTACGCAGAAACTCGGCCAGGACGCTCGGCGTCGGGTGGTCGAAGACCAGCGTCGCGGGCAGGTGCAGGCCGGTCGCGATGTTGAGCCGGTTGCGCAACTCGACGGCGGTGAGCGAGTCGAAGCCCAGTTCCTTGAACGCCTTCTCCGCCTCGACGGACTCGGACGCCGAGTGCCCGAGCACGGCCGCCGCCTGGGCGCGTACCAGTTCGAGCAACCGCTCCCGCGCGTCGTCGGGGGACAACGCGCGCAGCCGGTCCGCGAGCGAGGCCGAGATGTCGCCGGGTGCCGCGGGCGCCTCGGCCGCGCGGCGGAGCCGCGCCCGCACCAGGCCGCGCAGTACCGCGGGTACCCCGTCACCCGCCCGGGTGCGCAACGTCGCCAGGTCGAGCGGGAACGGGATGAGCACCGGTTGCCGCAGATCCGCCGCCTCGTCGTACAACGCCATGCCCTGCGTGCTGGTGATGGGCAGGAAGCCCGTGCGCGCGAGTCGCTCGACGTCCGAGTCGTCGAGATGGCCGGTCATCCCGCTGCTCTCGGCCCATAGCCCCCAGGCGAGCGAACTGCCGGGAAGGCCGCGGGTGTGTCGGTGGTGGGCGAGCGCGTCGAGGAAGGTGTTGGCGGCGGCGTAGTTGGCCTGACCCGGATTGCCGAGGGTGCCCGCGGCCGAGGAGTAGAGGACGAAGCGCGCGAGGTCGTGGTCGCGGGTCAGCTCGTGCAGGTTCCACGCGGCGTCGACCTTCGGACGGAGCACGGCATCGACGTGGTCGTCGGTGAGCCCGCCGAGGACCGCGTCCCGGAGCGTGCCTGCGGTGTGGATCACGGCGGTGAGCGGGTGCGCCGAGGGGATGGCGTCGAGGAGTTTGGTGAGCGCGGTGCGGTCGGCGGCGTCGCATGCGGTGATGGTGATCCGGGCGCCGAGTGCGGTGAGTTCCTCTTGGAGTGCTG
>NZ_JBVHLU010000247.1:0-3390 GCF_055558835.1 Embleya sp. NPDC025285 | reverse complement strand
CGGGATCCGCATTCGGATCCCGGTGCCGGGCTGCGTGGTATCCGCCCGCGCCCCGATCGCGGAAGTCGGCCGTGTTCTCGTACGGGCGCAGCCACCCGTCCGCATCGCTCGGTGGTGGAGGGTCGTTCATGAGAGTCGCCGACCTGCCCGGCGTAGGGTCGGTGTCGTAGGTGGGTATGCCGAAGCCCTGGTTCGGGCACCGAGGAGCCGTCGATGCCGGAGCAGGTTGCGCCGCGTGCCGCACGTCCGGCCGGCTACGGGACCGTGAGCACTCGGCTCTCCTTGCTGAGCGACCACCGCCTCGGGGAGGTCGTGGCAGCCGCGGCGCCGCTCGGGTCCGGCATCGGCGGCAGGTCGGCGGAACTGGACATCGACGGAACGCGCGTCTTCGTCAAGCGCATCCCCTTGACGGACACCGAACTGCGCCCGGAGAACGTGCGGTCCACGGCGAACGTCTTCGGGCTGCCGTTGTTCTACCAGTACGGGGTGGGCTCCGCCGGGTTCGGAGCCTGGCGGGAACTCGCCGTGCACACCATGACGACCAACTGGGTTCTCGGCGACGAGTATGCGGGATTCCCCCTGATGTACCACTGGCGGATCCTGCCCGACTCCCCTCCCGAAGGATTCATCGACGAGCTCGGGGGCTTGGAGGGGGCCGTCGCGCACTGGGAGGGATCACCGGCCGTTCGCACCCGACTGGAGGCCATCGCCCGGTCCTCGTACAGCCTGGTGCTCTTCCTGGAACATCTGCCGCACACCCTCACCGGATGGCTGGCCGACCACCGCGAAACCGCCGCGGCGCAAGGCGGGGACGGCTCGCCCCACCTCTGGGTGGAGGAAGCGCTGACGAGCGGAGCCGCTTTCATGAGGTCTCGCGGACTCGTTCACTTCGACGCTCACTTCGCCAACATCCTGACCGATGGCCACCGGCTCTACTTCGCCGATTTCGGACTCGCCCTGAGCTCCGGCTTCGACCTTTCGGCGGACGAGTCCCGCTTCCTCTCGCGGCACCTCGCGTACGACCACTGCTACACCACGAGCCACCTGCTCCGATACCACCTGCTCGACGGCGTGCGCGGTGACACGGACCGCGAAGCCTTCCTGCACGACTGGATCGCAGGCCGGCGACCCGACGGCATCCCGTCCGACATCGCGGCCATCATCGACCGACACGCCCGCCCTGCCGTCGTCCTGGGCTCCTTCCACCGCCGTCTGCTCACCGAGAGCAAGCAGACACCGTTTCCGGCCGCCGAGATCGAACGGCAGCTCGGCTCCGGCCCAACCACCCCGAACTGAACCACTCCCCTCGCCTCGACCGTCCGGCGGCCATACGGCGCCGGTCCGCCACGGCCGATGTCGCCACCAGGGGAGCCGCCCACCCGGAGGCCAAATGGGAGCACATCGGGTCAGCAGACCTCGTTATTGAAGATCAACTTAGAAAAATCAATGTTCACGGGTTGGCATCTTAAGAAACTCAATGTACAAATGAATGGCGAGCATGTCGCCGGACGTATGGGAGCCGAGGGTGGACTGGCAGGAACTGACGGACCTGACGCACGGACAACCGTTCGTCGTCGAGCGGGTCCGCCTCACCGGCAGCGGAATCGCGATCGAGGGACAGTTCGAGACGCCGCAGTTGGCTCAACTCAGCGCCGACGACCAGGTGTTCGTCGCCGCGTTCGTACGGTCGCACGGTTCGATCAAGGAGATGGAGCGGATGTTCGGGGTGAGCTACCCGACCATCAAGTCCCGGCTGAACCGGATCGCCGAAGCCCTCGACTTCGTCGACACCGACCCGGCGCCCACCAGCTCCGATGTCGTCGACCGCCTGCAGCGGGGGGAGATCGACGTCCAGCAGGCGCTCACCGAACTGGGGAAGTCCCGATGATGCCGTACCTGGTGACCGTACGCCGTCGCCGTCCCGACGGCCGCCGGCGGGGGCTGTACGTCCCGGTCCTGCCGGTCCTGCTGGTGTTGTCGCCGTTGCTGCTGCTCGCCGTGCCGGCCGGACTGATCGCGTGCCGCGTCGCCGGGATACGCCCGATGGGCGCGTTGCGCGGCACCGGGCAACTGCTGTGGGCGCTGCCCGGCACCCGATTCGAGTTGGACCTCGGCCGAACGGCCGTGCTGGTAAGCGTCAGATGAGTCAGAGGGGAAACGCGACAATGAACGAGCAGCGCCGCCAGATCCTGCAGATGCTGGCCGGGGGCAAGATCACCGCGGACGAGGCCGAGCGGCTGATCGACGCCGTGCAACGAGAGCACTCCGAGTCGCCGACGGGAGCCGCGCCCCGCCCGAAGCCCCGGCCCAAGTACCTGCGCGTACTGGTGACCTGGACGGACGACCCCGGTAGCGACGGGCCGGGCCACGTCAACATCCAGATCCCGTTGCAGCTCCTGCGCGCCGGGGTCCGGCTCACGAGCCTGCTGCCTCCGCAGGCACTCACCCGGGTCAATGCACAGCTCAACCAGTCGGGAGTACCGATCGACCTCACCGAGCTCAAGCCGCAGCACCTCGAGGAGTTCGTCGAGCAGCTCGACGACATCACCATCGATGTCGACCAGGCCGACGGAAAGGTACAGGTGTTCTGCGAGTAACCCCCGCCACGGCACCGGTCGCCCACCCGGATCACGGGATCGGCCGGTGAACTTGTGGCCACGGGTGTGCGGCAATCCGTCACTCGGCGGGGCCGCAGCATCCGACCCGGCCTCCGCGCCGCCGAGACCCCGGTGAACGGGAGTTGTGGCTCACCGGCCCGAACAGCGTGGTAACTCGGCTCGTCGAGTGGGTGCAGCCCCCGAGCCGGCTGATGAGTGGGCGTCGCCCCGCCACGCCTGATGGACCTTCCTTCCCCGCGCGAATACGGTCGCCCCGGGCATCCACGTATGCCACCGCGCACCGCATGCCGCTGCGTACCGCGTGCGCCGCTCCGCACTGAGCGCCGCCGCCTTCCTCGCGATCTCAACCCACTCGATTTTCCCGCCACTTCAGCCTTCGAATGGTAGGGCTCATGCCTTCTTCCGTCATGCCCGTATCCAGGCAGGGCGACGGTCGGCGGTCATCCGCCGTCGCCGCCGTCCACGCCACCGATCTGCGCAAGTCGTACGGCGACAAGGTCGTGCTCGACGGCATCGACCTGCGCATCCCGTCGGGGTCGGTGTTCGCACTGCTGGGACCGAACGGCGCCGGCAAAACCACCGCGGTCAAGATCCTCTCCACGCTCATCCGCGCCGACGGCGGACAGGCCCAGGTCGCGGGTCACGACGTCGCCGCCTCACCGGACGGAGTCCGCGCCGCGATCGGCGTCACCGGGCAGTTCTCCGCCGTCGACGGGCTGATCACCGGCGAGGAGAACATGCACCTCATGGCCGACCTGCACCACCTGTCCAA
>NZ_JBVHLU010000246.1:0-3392 GCF_055558835.1 Embleya sp. NPDC025285 | reverse complement strand
AAAAGCAAAAACCCCCTCCCCCCCCCCCCCCCCCACCCCCCCCCCCCACCACCCCCCCCCCCCCCCCCCCCCCCCCCCCCCCCGCGTGGTTGGACACGGCGCTCCGGGAGAACACCGGGCTGCACGCGCAACTGCTCAGCCGGCCCGAATCCCTCCGTACCCGCGGCGGGCTTCGCGCCGGCGTGGCCGACCCCGGCCCGGGATGGGGGAGTGGCTTGCCTAGGATCGCAGGTCCAGCACCGAACCGATCCGAAGGACAGGGAGACCGGGTTGGAACTCACCGGCACGTTGACGGAGACCGACTGGGAGTCGCATCGCCCTGCGGTCTTCGGGGCGGCCTACCGGATCCTGGGTACGGTCGCGGATGCCGAGGATGTGGCGCAGGAGGTCTGGTTGCGCAGTGCCGCCGAGGATGTGTCCGAGGTGCGGAATCTGCGGGCCTGGCTGGTGACGATGGCCGCCCGAATGTCGTTCAACGTGCTGAAATCCGCGCGGGTCCGACGCGAGTGCTACGTGGGTCCATGGCTGCCCGAGCCGCTGGTGACCGGCCCGGACGCCTCCGTCGGGGTGCTCATGGACGAGTCGGTGGGCACCGCGATGCTGGTGGTGATGGAGACGCTTTCTCCCGCCGAACGCGTCGCACTGGTCCTGCATGACGTCTTCGACTTCCCGTTCGCCAGGATCGCCGAGGTGCTCGGTGGTACACCCGCCGCCGGCCGCAAGCTCGCCTCCCGTGCGCGGGCGCGGGTCGCCGAGGTTCGGGAGCGGCCCCGGGCGAGCAAGGCCGAGACCGAACGCGTCCTCAAAGCGTTCAAGGCCGCGGCCGACGCGGGGGATATTGCCGAACTTGTCGGATTGTTGGATCCCGACGCCGTCTACATCGCGGACGGCGGAGGCAAGGCGACCGCCGCGCGCAGGCCGGTTCACGGCGCCGAGACGATCGCACTGCTCGCGGTCGGGCAGATCCGGATCAGGCGCCCGGACGCGTTCCGGATCCTCGAGGTGAACGGGCACCCGGCCCTGGTCACCTACAGCGGCGGTGAACCGGTCTGGCTCGACACCGTGGAAGTCGCCAACGGACGGATCACGACGTTCAGAAGGCTCGTCAATCCCGAGAAGCTCGCCCGCGTCGGTCACATCTGAACCCGCTGTCTTGTCTCCCTGCCGAAGCCCCTCCATGAGGGGACGACGCACGAGAGAGGACGACGGGATGGCACACGTGGTGATCATCGGGGGCGGTTTCGCGGGTGTGTGGAGCGCGGCGGGAGCGGCACTGGCACGCGGGGACGCGGACCTGCGCATCACCCTCGTCGCGCCCAACGAGCACTTGGTGCTCCGGCCGCGCCTGTACGAGCCGGAGCCGGATCTGGCCAAGGTGGAGCTCGCCAGGATCCTGGATCCGATCGGCGTCCGCCATGTGCGGTCCCGGGTCGACGCGATCGACACCGATCGCCGCGTGCTGGTGGCCGACGGCGAGGAGATCGCCTACGACCGCCTGGTGCTGGCTGCCGGCAGCAAACTCGTCACGCCGAAGGACCTGCCCGGCGCCGAACGGCTTTTCGACATCGACACCCTGGACGGCGCCCGGCGACTCACCGACCATCTGCGCGACCGCGCGGACTACTCCGCCGTCGTGGTCGGCGCCGGCTTCGTCGGCTTGGAGGCCGCGACCGCACTGGCCGCCCGAGGCCGGGTGTTGCTGGTGGACCGATCGGAGGTGGTCGCCGACCAACTCGGTCCCGGCCCGCGCGAGGAGATCGAGGCGGCGTTGGACAAGCTGGGCATCGAACGCCGCCTGGAGACCACGGTCACCGAGGTCGGAGCAAGCCATGCCGTCCTCGCCGACGGCACCCGGGTCGAGGCGGACGCGGTGGTCTGGTGCGTGGGGATGAAGGCCGGCGAACTGACCCGGCAGATCTCCGCCGAGCTCGACGACCTCGGCCGGGTGCCGGTGGACCATCGGCTGCGCGCGCTTCCCGACGTGTTCGTCGCCGGGGACACGGCCGCGGCGGCGTACGACGCCGAGCACACGGTCATGCAGGCATGCCAACACGCCACCCCGCTCGGCAAGGTCGCCGGGTACAACGCGGCGGCCGACCTGCTGGACCTGCCACTGCGCGACTTCACCCCCGGCCCGTACGTCACCTGCCTGGACCTGGGCGGCGCCGGCGCGATCTTCACCCGGGGCTGGGACCGCAAGGTGATGGCCTCGGGCGCGGACGGCGCGGCCATCAAGGCATGGATCAACCAGGCCATCCACCCACCGGTCGACGACGCCTCCGCCATCCTCGCCGCCGCCGACCGCGTCTACCTCGAACTCCCCTTCTTTCCCCGCCCGGAGGAGAACGCCGCCTAGGTGTATGGCCCACGGAGATTGAGAATGAGGCCGTCGCCGGGCCGGGTCTCCCAGTCGTCCAGCCAGGCGCTCGCCCCTCGCTCGAAGCGCGCGTGCCCCAGGGCTCGACAAGCCTCCCAAGCCGAAGCCGCGATCGGCAGGAATCGGCGTTGGGGGGCATCCCCCCGCGAGCGCCGGAGCCGATTCGGACGTCGCACGTAGCGAAGCCGCCCGATCGCGGATGGTGGAATCCACGAACGGGCGGCTTCAACGGAGGGCGCTTCGGGTCGAGGGCGATCGCGAGTGGCTGCGGACGGCTGTACCGAAGTGCAATCGGCGCCGGACGACACCCCAATGGGATCGAAACGGGCCGGGTCGAGCCGAACGCGGTACGGATCCGAGCCGGGTCGGTGCCGGGCCGATACCGAATCGGTGCCGATCAGTGCCGATCAGTGCCCAGCCGGTGCCCGGACTCTGCCGAGGTTCCGTCCGGACGACATCCGGACCCGATCCGGCCGGCTCGGCCGATCCCGCCCGTGTCCGGTCCTCAGCCCGAGTTCAGTGCTTCGGTGGGTGGTAGTCGTGCCGCGCGGCCGGCCGGGTACAGGCCGGCGAGTGCGCCGATGGCGATGGATGCGGCGACGCCGCCGAGGATGGCGGGCCAGGGGAGTACGAGTGGCCAGCCCTGGGCGCGGGCGTATCCGCTGGTGACGGTGAGTCCGAGGAGTACGCCCGCGATGCCGCCGAGGCCGGAGAGGGTGATTGCCTCGGTGAGGAATTGGAGGCGGATCTGGCCGCGTCCGGCGCCCAGGGCTCGGCGCAGGCCGATTTCCTGGCGGCGTTCGAGGACGGAGATGACCATCGTGTTGGCGACTCCGACGCCGCCGACGAGGAGGGCGACGGCGCCGAGGCCGACGAACAGGCCGGTGAAGGTGTTCTTGGCGGCGAGTTGTGCTTCCAGGGCGTCGGAGGGGCGGCTGACCTTGACTCCGGCGGGGTCGGCCGGGTTGACGGTTGCGGCGAGGACGTTGCGTACGTCGTTGACGGCGTCCTCGGT
>NZ_JBVHLU010000245.1:0-3428 GCF_055558835.1 Embleya sp. NPDC025285 | reverse complement strand
TGTGGGCTTCGTGTTTCCCGGGGTCGTCCCGGGCCGTGGGTCGTCCGGGTTACTTGACCGATCCGGCGGTCAGGCCCGATACGACGTGCTTCTCGATGTAGGCGAACAGGATCACGACCGGCACGATGGCCACCACCGATCCCGCGAACAGGTATTGCCATTCGACGCGGTAGGCGCCGAGGAAGCTGTTGATGCCGACGGTGAGGGGTTGTTTGTCCGGTGTGGTCACCAGCACGAGTGCCACGGTGAATTCGTTCCACGCGGCGATGAAGGTGAAGATGACCGCCGTGACGATGCCGGGCATGGCCAGGGGGAGGGTGACCCTGCGCAGTGCCCCGAGACGGGAGGCACCGTCGATCATCGCGGCCTCCTCCAGCTCGACCGGGATCGCGCTGAAGTAGGCGGTCAGGATCCACACCGAGAAGGCCAGGTTGAACGCGCCGTTGACCAGGACGAGCGCCCAGTACGAGTCGAGCAGGTCCAGGATGTAGAACTCGCGGTACAGGCCCACCAGCAGTGAGGTGGGCTGGAACATCTGGGTGACGAGCACGAGCATCAGGAACACGCCCCGGCCGCGGAAGCGTTTGCGCGCGGTGTAGTACGCCGCGGGCAGGGAGACCACCAGCACCAGGAGGGTGGACATGCCGGCGACCAGGAGCGAGACCTTGAGGTTGTCGCCGAGGGTGGACTTGTCCCACACGTCGACGAAGTTGGCCCATTCGAACCTCGAGGGCAGGTAGCCGTCGCCGGTGAGTTCGTCCTTGGGCCGCAGCGCGGTGATGCCCATCTCGATGTAGGGGGCGACGAAGACGATCGCGATCACCCACGCGAGCGCGCCGAACCACAACTGTTTGTGGCTGTACTTCGAGCCCCCGAGCACGGACTTCCTTCTTCCGGGCCCCTTCCCGCCGGCGGAGGCGCCCGGGGATTGCCTTCCGGTGGCGCGGGTGTCGGGCTTGCGGCCGGCGGTGGTGCTCGTGCTCATCGGTCGGTCTCCTTGTTCCCGCGGCTGACGACGAGGAAGAACGCGACCAGGACGATGATCATCGCGAAGTTGGCCACGGACATCGCGGCGCTCTCGCCGATGTCGGACGCCTTGAGCTGGTACATGAACACCGTGGTCGTCGCGGTCTCGTAGCCCGGTCCGCCGTTGGTCATCGCCCAGATGATCGGGAACGAGTTGAAGACGTTGATCAGGTTGATCACCACCGCGACCAGGATCGCGGGCCTGAGCAGCGGGAGGGTGATCGACAGGTAGGTGCGCCAGGTGGACGCGCCGTCGATCTTGGCCGCCTCGTACACCTCGCCGGGCACGGTCTGCAGGCCCGCGAGCAGGGTGTAGGTGGTGAACGGCAGGGACACGAAGACGGCGACCGCCATCATCCACGGCATCGCGGTGGACGGCCTGCCGAGCCAGTCCTTGCCGGCGTCCATCAGGTGCAGGTCGACCATGAGCGTGTTGATCGCGCCGTGGCTCTCGTGCAGCATCCATTTGAAGACGACGGCGGTCATGAAGACCGAGGCCGCCCACGGCACGATCATCGCCCAGCGGGCGAACCGCCGGCCGGGGAAGTGCTGGTTGAACAGTTGCGCCAGGAACAGCGACAACACGAGCGTGACGGCCACGACCACCAGCACCCAGACCACGGTGTTCCACAGCACGGCCACGAAGTCCGGCTCGTCGAACAGCTTGGTGTAGTTGTCGGTGCCGTTGGATCCCACCACGATGCCGGTGCGACGGATGCGCTGGAAGGAACTCCAGACCATCACGACCACGGGCCACAGGACCACGACACCGATCAGGAGGACGGCCGGGCCGATCCACGGCAGCGGGGCCAGCGCCTTCTTGACTCTGGTGACGACGGAAGGCGCTCTGCGTACGGCGGTTTCGGCCACGGGGCCGTCCTCCTCCTTCGGTGCTCGGACGTATCTGTGGTGCGTCAGCTCTTCTGCTGCGCGACCGCCGCTTCGGCTTCCTTCTGGAGCTGGTCCAGCACGTCCTTGGGCGACTTGCCGGAGACCGCGCTGCCCAACTGCTCCTTGATCTTGGGCGAGAGCACGTCCCACGCGACGTCGTTGAGCGGGTAGAACTTCGCCTTCGGGAGCAGGTCGATGTACGGCTTGAGGCCGGCGTTGGCGGGGTTGGCCGTCATCTTGGCCATCACCGACTTGGTCACCGGCGGGAAGCTGTACTGCTCCTGGAACTTGATCTGCTGGTCGGTACTGAAGGCGTGGTCGACGAAGGCCTTGATCTGGTCCTTCTTGCCGTTCTTCTTGAACGCCATCATCCAGTCGGCGACGCCGAGGGTCTCGTTCAGCGGACCGGTCCTGCCGGCGATCGGCGCGGTCGCGTACTTGAGGTTCGGGTAGTCCTTCTTGAGCGTGGCGATCATGGTGGGGTTGCTGTTCACCATGCCGACGCTGCCGCCGTAGAAGTCGGTGTAGACGTCCTTGCGGTTCTTGGTGCCGGGGTTGGACTCGGTCAGGCCGGTCTTGACCAGGTTGTCGTTGACCCAGTTCAGGGCCTCGACGTTCTGCGGGCTGTTGACCGTGTACTTGCCGTTGGTCTGGTACCCGCCGCCGTTGCCCAGCGCCCAGTTCATGAACTCGCCCTGGGCCTCCTCCTTGCCCAGCGGCAGGCCGAAGGGCGTGGGCACGCCCGCGGCCTTGAGCTTGGTCGCGGCGGCCTTGAGTTCGTCCCAGGTCTTCGGCGGGTCGGTGATTCCGGCCTTGGCGAACAGGTCCGTGTTGTAGATCAATTGCCGGGTGCTGGAGGTGAAGGGAATGCCGTACTGCTTCCCCTTGACCGTCGCCGCGGGCGTGAACGACTCGACGAAGTCGGCCTTGACGGCGGGCGACATGACGTCGTCGACCGGGTAGAGCAGGTCGTCGACGACCTTGTCGGCATAACCGCCGGTCTGCAGAAGGTCGGGCATGTCGTTGTTCTGGATCATGGTCGCGACCTGCTTGTCGATGTCGTCCCAGTTGACGACCTGCAGGTTCACCTTGATGCCGGGGTACTTCGCGTTGAAACTCGAAATCACGCCGTTCCAGTACTTCTGCATGCTGCCGTCGCCGCTGCCGTAGTCCGCGACGACCAGCTTGATCGACCCGTCCTTGGGCGCACCGGCCTCACCGGAGGCGCCGGGGGTCGCCTTGTCGTCGTCCTTCTTGTCGTCCGAGCCACCACACGCCGACAGAAGCAGTGCGGCCGACAGTCCTGTCGCCGCCAATGCCATCTGGTGCCGCTTCATCGCAGTACCGCCTTCATGCCTTCGGGAAAACAGGACCGTTGGTGAGGGTTTGGTCGCGCTAAACCCATGCACTCGCTTGCGCAAAACTGTTCGCAACACGGATTTGAAGAAAACTCTTGAGCAACAGCGAGCATTTTGCGGACTCGCCGTGTCGGCAGTCAACACCTCGACGGA
>NZ_JBVHLU010000244.1:0-3541 GCF_055558835.1 Embleya sp. NPDC025285 | reverse complement strand
ACGCCGCTGGAAGTCCTGAACGAGCACAAGCAACTCGGGCTGGCGGCGTAAACAACAGAAGTCAACGTGTCCGGAAAACACGGGGCACCTCACACACGGCAACGGTGATGGTCAGGCGCGGGCGGGGCGAGGAAGTGGTCACGCGGATTCAACGATGTCACCGGCCTCGGGCCGCGCGCCGGGCGGCCGGAGGCGAGGAAACTCGGCCTGTGCGCCCTCGCGCTCCACCGGCCGTGCGGGTGTTGGGCTGTGTGTCCACGAACGTGTCCGCCGTCATGTTCGCCGGCGGTTAGGGTTTCGATTTGCGCAGGTCTGATGTGGGGGTTTCGGGGTAGGCGAGCGGCGTGGGGTTGGGGCGCTGGGAGAGGTGGAGCGGCATGGGGTGGACTGCGGACGGTGTGGATGGGCGGGCGTTGGTAGGGGTGGTCGCCTCGGCGTCGGCGGTGTTCGGAGATGGCGAGGGCGTTCGGCCCGCGCGGGATCTGGCCGTTGCCTTTCTCGGTGGGGTGCAGGCCGAGCACGGGCTGCCGGTGTCCGAGCGCGCGATGGATACGGTGCGGCTCGTGGTGAGTGAGTTGGTGACCAACGCTCGCAGGCACGCGCCCGGTCCGTGTCTGTTGACGTTGGAGGTGCGGGACGGTGCGGTCGAGGTGAGCGTGTGGGATGGCGATCCGACGCCGCCGGCGATCCTCGCGCCCGATCCGGCCCGGATCGGCCGGCACGGTCTGGAGATCGTGATGGCGGTCTGTCGAAGCTTCGCGGTGCATCGTGAGCCCGTGGGCAAGCGGATCTGCGCGTCCGTTGTGCTGGCCGACGATCCGGGCGGGCACGTCGCCGGTCGCCAGGCCTGAGGACCCGCGACACCACACGGCCGCCGCCGTCGAACCGGTCGAGGGCCGGCGGGATCAGGGTCTCGGTGGGAGTCGGCCGGACGACCGGCATTGGTGTCGACGCGACGTCGGCGCCTTGGTGGAGCAGCGCTTCGCAAGCGTGTCCGGGTGGCGGCCTGTTGCCTGTCCGCGGCGACTCACGCGCCAGGTCGTCACCCGAAGGTGGGCGGTTCGGTTCTTGATGGTCGTGATGCGTCGGTGAGGTCGGCGCCGCCGCGCAATAGCAGTTCTGGGTGGTCACATCGGTGGAGCCGGGGTTCGCGGCGGCGCTCGTGCGGATCCCCCGGCTGATCACGCGGGACATCCGTACCTTCTACGCGGTCGGGCTCCTGGTCAGTCAGGGGAGGGCGCCGACGAGGAGGCGTCGCCGTCGAGCATGCGCTGTTCGCCGCTTAAGGGGCCACGCGTCGTCGTCGCGGTCGATCGGGCGGGCGAAGAAGTGCCCATCGCCGAGCGAGGCGCACTTCCTGGTTGCGGCGGACGGGTACTCGTCGCGGTCCAGGCGCTGCCCGGCCCGGTCGCCCTGCCACTCCGTGCACATCCTTCCCCCAGCCGCGCGGTTCTGTTCCCGGAGGGCGGTGTCGATCACGCGGTGGAGTGCTGCGGGGATGTTCTTGCCGACGATCGGGGAGGAACGTGTTGCCCTGGTGGCGGAGGGCGCCGTCGACGTGGCGGGCGCTCTCGTCCTCGTCGGGGTTGCCCGGGCTGACGGCGAACGCGGGTTCGTGGTCCGAGACTCCGTTCCGCTGTCGCGGCATGTCTTGCGTGGCGGGTCATGACGGCTCAGATGCGGAAGGTCGGGATGTAGCGGCAGCCCGTCGTCTTCGCCTCGATGATGGGGACGCCGTCGCGCGGCGCGAAGTCCTGCTCGCAGTTCAGGAAAAGCAGGCCGGCCGCCTTGAGCTGCTGTTCGGCCGTGGACTTCACCTGGGCGTCGGCGGTCCCGAGGAGGCGCACGGTGAATCCCATGCCGACCCGATCGCCGGAATACGTGTCCTTGCCTTTATGAAAGGTCTCCAGCGTAGTGTTGTCCTCGTCGACGAGCAGGAACACGACCGAGAACTTCTGGCCGCCGTACCAGCACAAGGCCTTCTGCTTGCCCCCGCGAACCTTGTCCGCCGTGTCGAGTTCCGTTGCGGGACCCGTCGTTTCCATACGCTGACAGGGGCCGAGGGTCGGCTTCAGCAGCGCGGCGATCTCCTCGAACGAGCGCGCCCTGGGCAGTCCGGAGGCCGGCGTGCTCGGGTTGGGATCGGCTCCGGGGCCACCGGTTGCCGCCCCGGGGGCGGGCGTCGAAAGCGCCTTCGGCTCATCGTCGCCGCCTGCGCAACTCGTCGCCATTAAAGCCCCGATGGCCAGGGCGGCGAGCTTCGGAAACTTCATGGAACTCCCCTCTTGAGCGGGCTGATCTGCCTCGCAGTGAAGCAGCCTAAACTGCCCGCGTCCTGTCGGATGAGAGTCCGCGCAATCTGTCCTGGCCCGTGGGTCGGTCAACGCATGCGGGCCTCGCGCTTCCGCCGCGGTCGCTACGGACGATCTCGGGCGCGCCGCGGAAGGCGAGGTCCAGGCACAGTCGTTGCGGTCGGGTCGGGGGTTGTCGACGGGGGTGGTCAGGGCCAGGCGCGTGAGGGAGGCTCCGATGCAGTGGAAGGTGCCGTGTCCGAACGCGACGTGGGGGATGGGTGTGCGGATGATCTCGAAGGGGTGGGCGTCGGGGATGGACGCTCTCGTCGCGGTCGGCCGACTGGGCGTAGGAGACCACCGGTTCGCCGGCACGGATGCGGGCGCCGAGGTGGTCGATGTCGGCGAGCGGTAGCGCGGGATCCGGCTCCCGCCGGGGACCGTTCGGCCAACGTTGCTGTCGGGGGCGGCGGTTACGCTGCCGCCGTCCGCGCGCCGGGGGAGTTCCGGATACCGGGTTTCAGGCTGCGGGCGCGAGTTCGGCGCGGCCGAAGAGCAGGGCCCAGCCGGAGGGCAGCCGGGTCAGGATGCGGGTGAGGAGGTCGGGGCCGGCGAGCGCGGCGACGACGGTCAGGACCGATCCGGTGTCCCAACGTGCGACGCCGGGGGTGGTGTCGGTGCGGGCGGCGATGTCCTTGACGAAGCCCAGGCCGCCGGCGGGTCGGGGTTCGGCGGTGTGCGAGGTGAGCAGGAGGGCGGCCTCGAGGGGAAGTCGGGCGGCGAGGTCCAGGCGCTCCTGCCCGCCGAGTTGGCGGCCCAGCCCGGAGAGCACGACGCGAACCGCGTCCTCGGCCTGGGCCCGTGTGCGGTAGGCCCCTTCGAGACGGACCTTGTCCAGCAGTTCGGTGTAGGTGCCCACTGTCGTGGTCGGAGAGGGTTCGTTTCGGGTTTGCATCGTCGCGGATCGCCTTTCCGGTCTCGGAGCCGGCTGGGTGTCGGAGTGGGCGTGGGCGGGGAGCACGGTTGGCACGGTGCGCGCGGTCGAGTGACCGCGTTCCGGTGAGCGCTCCGGCCCATGTGGCCGCCCGCGAAGGGCGGTTGGGGGCCGGCGGCGGGCGCCCCGAGAGGCGGTGCGTCCGTCGTCGGCCCCGCAGGGGTGTCGTGGCCCTGCTTCAGGCGGTGATGACCTTGCGGTCGGGGGTGCCGGCGCCGATGGGGATCTTGCGGGGCTTGGCGCGCTCCGCGATGGG
>NZ_JBVHLU010000243.1:0-3684 GCF_055558835.1 Embleya sp. NPDC025285 | reverse complement strand
GAGGTGATCGTGGACGACCCCTGGGGCTACGGACGCTCACTGGAATGGGCCACCTCCTGCCCGCCACCCCGGCACAACTTCACCAGGCTGCCCCGGATCCGCTCCGAATCCCCGGCGTTCGACCTGCGCCACCCCGAGATCGCCGTCCTGGACTACGAGACCCAACGCGGAAGAGAGGGTCTCCTCGACGTCAACCCCGACAAAATGGGCAGGTAGGAACGCTTTCGCGTTTGTACTCCCGGAAATCTGATTGACCGGAAACCAGGACAAGGCACCGCCATGCGCGCACAGGCCGACGGCGAACTCGAAACGATTGGAAGCATCATGGTCATGCCCTCGACCGGCCGTCCCCTTCGAGCCGCCCTCACCCTCACCGCAGCACCCCTCCTGATGTGGACACTCGCGAACTCGCCGGAACGCGCGCACGCCTCCCCCGTCCCCACGAATGACGGTCGACCGACCCTGACCGCCGACCGCACCGGCACGCTGGACCCCGCCGGCGATCGCATCACCGTGACAGGCCGCGGCTACCGGCCCGGCAGCGAGGTGCGCGTCAACACGTGCGACCCCGCCCAAGGCCCCGACAAGGCATGCGACACTCGAACTCGGCGAAGAGCCCGTTCGGGTCGACACCGACGGCTCCTTCGCCCGAGAGCTGCGCGTACGCGCCGCGTTCGGTCCCGTCGACTGCCTGCACACCCGCTGCGCCGTGGCCACCACCAAGGTCGGCGGCGGCGGGGACCGCAGCCAGGAAAGCTACCTCGCGATCGGGTTCCGCGGCGAGGTCCCCGGACTGCCGGGCACTTGGGCACCAAGCCCCTCCGCCACGCCCGGCGGCGACGGCGCGTCGGCCGCACAGCCCCTGCCGGCGAGTCCCTCGGCCCCCATCGACTCGGCGCCCCCGAGTGCACAGGACACCGACACCGACGAGAACCCCTGGGTACTCCCCGCCGTCATGGCAGGCGTGATCGCGGTCATCGCCGTGATCGTCGTGTTGGTGGTCCGCAACCGACGCCAGGCTGGTACAGGCCGAGGCAGCGGCGACAAGTAGATCCGAGACCGGGTGTGGACCACGAGGCTTGGGAATTGGGGCCTGGGCGTGGGGTCAGAGACGGCGCGTCGCCTACGCGGACGTTATGAGGCCTTCGGCCGCGAGTGAGACGGGCTGTTCCGGGAAGCGGGCGTGGGACCCGTTGTCGACCGGGAGGAACACGCGACATGGCCACCATCGGCTGTGGTGCCGAGCGCCGCGATGACATTGCGAGCAGCATCCGGCTTCCGGGGATCGTACTGGGAGTCGGACTGGGCGGCTTCGTCGACGGCATCGCGCTACACCAACTGCTGCAATGGCATCACATGCTCACGGGGACCAATCACGACCGGATCGGAGTGCGGTACTACTCGCCCAACACCGTCTCGGGACTGGAGATGAACACGGTCTGGGATGGCGTCTTCCACGCCGTGTGCTGGCTCGCCGTGCTGACCGGTCTCGGCATCCTGTACGCACGGGTCACGCACAGCCGACGCCGCGTGTGGGCCTCAAGGGTGCTGTGGGGGTGGATCCTGGTCGGTTGGGGCCTGTTCAACCTCGTCGAAGGCGTGCTGGACCACCAGATCATGGGGATCCACCACGTTCACGACGGTCCCTACCAACGGTGGTGGGACATGGGCTTCCTGCTGTTGGGGGCGGTGTTCGTACTCGCCGGCTGGATCCTGCAGCGTGGGGGCCTACGCTTCGAACCCCACGTTTCCGGCACGCACGGACGATCCGGACGACAAGCCTGATGACCGGCGAGGGACACCACCACGAAAACCACGCCGGTGGTGGAGTGGCATGGGAATTACTCGTTCCCGCAGTCGTGCTGCTGCTCGCGACCGGGTACCTCCTCCTCGTTCACCGTGCGCACGCGCGCCATCGCGCGTCGGGCGGGGACCGGAGGAGAAGTATCGCGTTCGTAGCGGGATGCACCCTCCTGGCCGCGGCGACGTCGCCGCCGATCGCGTCGTACGCGCACGAGGACTTTCGCGGACACATGCTCCAACACATGCTGATCGGCATGTACGCGCCCCTTGCCCTGATCTTGGGCGCCCCGATCACGCTGTTGCTGCGGACGCTTCCCGCCGCCCATGCCCGGCGGCTGATCGCGATGTTGCGCAGTCGGCCTTCACGCGTGATCGCCCACCCGGTCGCCGCATTGCTGCTGAGCACCGGAAGCCTGGTCGTTGTGTATTTCACCCCTGTGTACAACGTAACTTCGCAACGACCCGTCCTGCACTGGCTGTTGCATGCTCACTTCCTGCTTTCGGGGTGCCTGTTCGCATGGGCGATCGCCGGCTCCGATCCCGCTCCGCACCGGCCGGGCGTGCCCGCGCGGCTCGTCGTCATCGGTGTCGCCGTCGCCGCACACGCCGGTATCGCGCAGCTGATGTACGGAGGCTTCCTCATCGACGTCCGCGCGCCTGTCGATGAGGTCCAGGGTGCCGGGCAGATCATGTATTACGGCGGCGACATCGCCGAACTGCTCCTCGCGGCCGCCCTCGTCGCCACCTGGCGCCCCTCCCGCAGGCGCACCGCGATCAGATCATCCGTCGTCGGGCCGGCAGCCGGCCGCGCCTGACACGCGGGCAGACGTCAGGGGTTCGGCCTGTCTCAGGCCATTCACGAACGTATGGTGGCCGGCCCGGCCAGTGCGGATTCACGCGCGAAGTTGAGACGAGGTACCTGCGGGCGGGCGAAGTCGCACCATACGACGCTCGCGCAGGAACTCTTCGGGCTCCGCCTGAGCGCGGAAGGCATCGTGTCGGTCAGTGTTGGCCCGGGCATTCGGTGGCGACCCCGGTGTGCGAGAGCCTCGGCGAAGTCGGCGATCACCTGCTGCGGCTGCGGCGGGCGGTCTCCGCTGCGGCCGAGCAGACCGGGTGCATGCTCGCGCCTTGCGGTTCGGCGGCCTTCGCCTCCGAGGGGCAGCCGTCGGTCACGGCGCGTCCGCGCTACCGGTATCTGCACACGGACGCTGCGCGACTGGTCGACGAGCAATTGATCAACGGTATGCACATTCCGGTCAAGGACGATCGACGGCCCTCAGGCGTCCGACATCGCGCGCGTCTCGCCGGCGATCATCGGCCGGTGACGCGCGTGACAGCCATGCGGTCGGTGCGCAGGGCCGCCCGGGCGGCGTTCGCGCCGCAGGCCCCGTGGACACCACCGCCGGGGTGCGCGGATGCGGAAGCCAGGTACAGCCGGCGAACCGGTGTGCGCGAGCCGCCGGATCCCGGGACGGGGCGGAAGAGCAATTGCTGGTGGAGCGCGGCGGATCCGCCGTTGAGAGCACCGCCGACCAAGCTCTCGTCCGCTGCTTCGAGGTCCAGCGGGGACAGGATCCGGCGCGCGATGATCCGTGCGCGAAATCCCGGCGCGAAAGACTCGACCCGCGCTTCGAGACGATCCGCGTACGTTTCCGTCTCCGCGAGGTCCCAGCGCCCAGTAAGGCGGCCACCCAGGTCCTCGGTGACCTGCCTGGGAACGTGAGTATAGGCCCAGGCGGATTCCGTTCCGGCCGGGGAACGGGTGGGGTCCGTCGTGGTCATCGGGCGTTCCCCCTGATGTGTGGACATCGAAGACACTGGATCTTGATGGTTCAGGAGAACGGAGTCCCCGTGGGGATGAAGCACTATCCGCCGGAA
>NZ_JBVHLU010000242.1:0-3772 GCF_055558835.1 Embleya sp. NPDC025285 | reverse complement strand
CACTCGCCACCGTCCACACCCACACCACCACCGACTGGACGCGCTTCTATCCCACCACCCCACCCACCCACCTCGACCTCCCCACCTACCCCTTCCAACGGGAGCACTACTGGCTCCGGCCCGCCGCCGCCACCGACCCCCACACCCTCGGGCTGCACGACGCGGACCACGGCCTGCTCGGTGCCGCCGTCGCCCTCGCGGACGGCGACGGGCACCTGTTCACCGGTCGCCTGTCACTGCGCAGCCACCCCTGGGCGGCCGACCATGCCGTCCACGGCACGCCCCTGCTGTCCGGATCCGCGTTCATCGAAATCGCGCTCCACGCCGGCCAGGCCACCGACACCCCCCACCTGGAAGACCTCACCCTCGAAGCGCCTCTCACCCTCCCGGCCACCGGCGGGATCCACCTTCAAGCGCACGTGGGCGCAGCCGACCACGACGGCCGCCGGACCCTCACCGTCCACTCCCGACCCGACGACGCCACACCCGACGGGCGCTGGACCCGCCACGCCATCGGCGTCCTCACCCTCCAGGCGTCCGCCGCGGCGGACCCGGCCGCATGGGCCGAGCCGGTGGCCTGGCCACCGGCCGGCGCCACAACGCTGCCCGTCGACACCCTCTACGACCGCCTCGCCGACCGCGGCTACCGCTATGACGGCGTCTTCCAGGGCCTGACCGCCGCCTGGCGCGACGGCGACACCCTCTATGCCGAGGTCGCCCTCCCCACCGACGCCACCACCGACGCCGACCACTACGGCATCCACCCCGCGCTCCTCGACGCCACACTCCACCCGATCGCCGCCACCGATCCCGAGCAGGGTTCGGACCGGGTGCTTCTTCCGTTCGCCTGGTCGAACGTCCGGCTTCACGCGGTGGGCGCCCGGGCGCTGCGCGTCCGGATCACCCCCTCCGACGCGGGAACGTTGCGTGTCGAACTCGCCGATCCCACCGGGCAACCGGTCGCCGAGGTGGCATCGCTGGCCATCCGGTCGATCACCGCCGAGCAACTGGCGAAGGCCGTCGCGACCGGGGGAGAGGACCACCTGTTCCGTCTGGCCTGGACCTCCGCGCCCGACGCGGATGCCCTCGACGTCGGACGAATGGCGTTCGTGGGGCCCATCGTCGGCGCGGGACCGGTCACGTCGCAGCCCGCCGATGTCGGCGTCGAGAGCCATCCGGGGTTGGCGGAGCTCTCGGCGGACGAGGCCACTGCCTTCCCGGGCCTGGTCGTCGCCACCGGTCTACTGGGCCGGTCCGAAGGCTCGGTCGAGGATGTTCCCGGCGCCGCGCGCGAGGCGGTTCGGTACGCCTTGGACATGATCCAGGCGTGGCTGGCCGAGGAGCGGGCCGCCGACAGCCGGCTGGTGTTCGTCACCCGGCGAGCCGTCGTGGTCCACGCCGATATCGAGTCGCCCAACCTCGCACACGCCGCCGTCTGGGGTCTGATCCGTACGGCTCAGAGCGAGAACCCCGGTCGCTTCACCGTGATCGATCTGGAGGACGAGGACACCGTCTCCGTCGAGGCGTTCCGGGCGGCCTTGGGCAGCGGCGAGCCGCAGGTGGCTCTGCGTGACGGCGATCGGCAACCGTACGTCCCCCGGCTCGTGCGGGAGACAGCCTCCGATGTCGCCGCCGTGCCGGAGCCCGCCGTGGGCGGCACGGTCCTGATCACCGGGGGCACGGGCACTCTCGGCACGTTGTTCGCCCGCCGTTACGCGAAGGCTCGGCGGGCCGGCCACCTGCTGCTGGTCGGCCGACGCGGCCTCGATGCTCCGGGCGCGTCCGAACTCGCCGCCGAACTGGCCGAGTCGGGCGTCAAGGTCACCATCGCCGCCTGCGACACCGCCGACCGCGACGCCCTCGCCGCGCTCTTGGCGGCCATCCCCACCGAACACCCCCTCACCGCCGTCGTACACACCGCCGGAGTCCTCGACGACGGCACCATCACCTCGCTGACGCCGGAGCGCGTCGACAATGTGTTCCGCCCCAAGGTCGACGCCGCCTGGCACCTGCACGAACTCACCCGTGGGACCGACCTCGCCGAGTTCGTGCTGTTCTCCTCCATGGCGGGAGTTCTGGGCAATCCGGGCCAGGGCAACTACGCGGCGGCGAACGTCTTTCTCGACGCGCTGGCCCAGTACCGTCGCGCCGACGGCCTGCCCGCCACCTCCCTGGCCTGGGGGTTGTGGTCCGACAGCAGCGGCATGACCGGCCACCTGGACGACGTGCATCTCACCCGCCTGGCCCGCCTGGGGATCAAGCCCCTCACGGCGGAGGAGGGGATGGCCCTGTTCGAGGCCGCCCGGGTTTCGGGTGTCGCCTGCCCGGTTCCCGCCAAGATCCTCCCCGCCCTGCTCCGTCCCCATCTGGAGGCCGGCACTCTTCCCGCGGTCCTCCGGGGCCTCGTGCGCGTCTCCGTCCGCAAGGCCGCCACGGCGACCGACACCACGGGCCTGCTCGATCGCCTGGGCCGGCTCTCCGCCGAGGACGCCGAGGACGCTCTGGCCACCCTCGTCCGCACCCACGTCGCCCAGGTTCTGGGCCACGCCACGCCCGACGGCATCACCCTCGACCAGGCGTTCAGGGACCTCGGCTTCGACTCGCTGACCGCAGTCGAGTTCCGCAACCGCCTCAACACCGCCACCGGCCTGCACCTCCCCGCGACGCTCGTCTTCGACTACCCCAGCCCGCGCCGCCTGGCCGGCCACCTCCTCGCCACCCTCGCCCCGAGCGCCGACACCACCACCGCCCCCGTCACCGTTACCACCGTCGCCACCGACGAGCCCATCGCCATCGTGGCCATGGGCTGCCGGTACCCGGGCGGCGTGCACTCTGCGGAGGACCTGTGGACGCTGGTCGCGAGCGGGACGGACGCCGTCGCCGAGTTTCCGGCCACCCGTGACTGGGATGTCGAGACCCTGTACGACCCCGAGCCGGGAAAGCCGGGCAAGTCCTACACGCGGCACGGCGGATTCCTGTACGACGCCGACAACTTCGACCCCGCCTTCTTCGGTATCAGTCCGCGCGAGGCCCTCGCCATGGACCCCCAGCAACGCCTCCTCCTCGAGGTCGCCTGGGAGACCATCGAACGCGCCGGCGTCGACCCCACGACCCTCCGCGACACCCCCACCGGCGTCTTCACCGGAATCATGTACGGCGACTACGCCGGCCGCTTCGGCTCCGTCCCCGAAGGAATGGAGGGCTACCTGCTCAACGGCAGCTCGGGCAGCGTCGCCTCCGGTCGGGTCGCCTACACCTTCGGGTTCGAGGGGGCAGCGATGACTGTCGACACCGCGTGCTCCTCCTCCCTGGTGGCCATCCACCTGGCCGCGCAGGCGCTGCGCAGCGGCGAGTGCTCCCTGGCCCTGGCCGGTGGTGTCACCGTGATGGCAACACCCGGTGTCTTCACCGAGTTCAGCATGCAACGTGGCCTGTCCCCCGATGGGCGGTGCAAGTCCTTCGCCGCCGCCGCGGACGGCACCGGCTGGAGTGAGGGGGTAGGGCTGCTTCTGCTCGAACGTCTCTCCGACGCGAGGCGGAACGGCCATCGAGTGCTGGCGGTCGTGCGCGGCTCGGCGGTGAACCAGGACGGTGCCAGCAACGGTCTGACCGCCCCCAACGGCCCCTCCCAACAACGCGTCATCCGGCAGGCGCTGGCCAACTCCGGGGTTCGGGCCGACGAGGTCGATGTGGTCGAGGCGCATGGTACGGGTACGCGGTTGGGTGATCCGATCGAGGCGCAGGCGTTGTTGGCGACCTACGGTCAGGGGCG